>CADCRJ010000072.1 GCA_902803735.1 uncultured Spirochaetaceae bacterium | reverse complement strand
TTCCATTTAGCAAGTGACTGGACTATTTCCATGCTGCGTCCGCCCAAATCCTTTACATCAAAGCTTACTGGCTTTTCAATGCCGTTAAGGTTGTCGTTGAGACCTGTGTTTGCAGGAACAAAAAGCGGAGCTGTTACACGTGTAAGGTTCAGCTCTGTCGATAAATCATTCTGGAAAAAATCTTTAAGCGCAGTAATTGCGTGTTCTGTCTCGCGTTCGCTAAGAATGCTTTCATAGTTATCAGGAATAAAAAGTGTACCCATATAATCCTCTCAAAATAAGGAAAGTTTGAATTAGATTTTAGAACTTTTTTCAATATTAGGGAATCTCAAAATCACGTTAAAAGCACGTTCTCTATTGGTGTAATCCCAAACTTTGCGGCATATTCTCGTGCTTCCCGTGCCTGCGAAATAACTGTCATTGGGTCGTGAGCGTCGGCGTTACATACGACGCGTACTCCAGCTTCTGCTGCTAAAGTCCAGAATTCATCTACTGGGTAGGAATATCGCAAGCCTTTTTCTGTCTGCCATTTTTCCTTGTGCATACCAAGTCCGTTCACTTCAAGCGGAAGGTTCAAATCCTTTGCGGCTGCAATGATTGCCTTCATGCAGGACTCAACGTCTGAGTTCCAGCGCCGACCATGCCCCATGCAAAGGTCTGGGTGCGCAAGAAAAGCGAACAGCCCTGAGCGCATTCCTTCTATTGTCTGGTCTGTATATTTGAAAAGTACAGATTTATCTTCTTCGTATGGAATATAATCGTGCCTGTCGCCGTTTGTGACCCAATGTGGTCCTAGAATAAGGTAGTCTGCTCCGTAAGTGCCTTTTAGCCCATCCTCGTACCAGCTGCGGAATCTTTTGTCCCACTCGCACTCAAAACCAAGATACACAGGAAAAGCAGAGCCTTCTTGTAAGGCCCTTACTTCAGAAGCATAACCGTATGCCTCTTTTGGGGTCATACGTATTTCTTGCCAGTCGGCAGAAAGTTCATTTGGAAAAGGGCAGTGGTCTGTGAATCCAAGTGCCGTGCAGCCTTCTTTAAGTGCCTGTTTATAATAGTCAGAAGGGTGTCCAATTGCGTGTCTGCAAAGATATGTATGTGTATGAAAATTTGAAATCGGAGTCATGCAGAAAGCATATCACAAAGCGCCAGTCTGAAAAAGTGCCTGTTTTACTTTGTGAAATTCGGCATTTGCCCTAAGAGTTTAATTTTTTCTTTTTTATAGTTTTATTTCGTGATAGAATGGGCGTCATGGCTAAAAAGAAAAGAAAATCGAACCGAAAAAAGGGATTTAATAAAATCCTTTTGCTTATTCTTGTTGTAATTGCTTTTGGTATCTATAAATATCACCATGATAAAGCTTTTAGAGATTCTGTTGACGAAGTTCGTACAGAAATTGAACAGAAAATTCCTGAGGTTATTCCTGAAAAAACTAAGGAACCGTCCAATGCAGACTCTAAGCCAAAAGATAAAACCAAGTCTGAAAAGTCCTCTGCTGCTGAAAAATCTGCTTCTACAGAGAAAAAGACGTCTTCAAAGAGCAAAAAATCTGGACTTGTGGAGCTTCCTGAGGGGCTTGAAATTCCTGCCTGCAAAAAAAATGCGTCTGGTTCCCATGAAATAAGAAATTTTTCTTATTACAGCGTTTGTTATCGCGAGGAATATGAGCAGGCAGAGTGGTCTGCGTATATGTTGAGCAAGGAGCAGCTTGTAAAAAATTCTTCAAGGACTAATGATTTTAGACCAGACCCTCGCATTTCTACGGACTCCGCGACTCTTGACGATTACCGAGGCTCCGGCTATGACAGGGGGCATCTGACCCCTGCCGCGGACATGAGCTTTGATAAGATTGCGATGAGCGAGACTTTTTATATGAGCAATATGAGTCCCCAAGCTCCTGCGTTTAACAGAGGAATCTGGCAGCAGCTTGAGGCACAGGTGCGGAACTGGGCAAAAAAATTTGGGCGTGTTTATGTTGTTTCAGGTCCTGTGCTTGAAAAAATCCCGTCTGCTTACAGTTCTATCGGAAAAAACAAAATTACTGTACCTGAATATTACTACAAGGTGATTCTTGTGCCTTGTTATGCCGATTCTAGTGATATGGCGACGCCTGATGATTGTGCGAATATCCTTGCCGTAGGATTTTTGCTTCCAAATGACGGCTGCTCGGGACACGAGTATAGGGATTATGCCGTTACCGTCGATTCCGTCGAGAAACGTACAGGAATTGATTTTTTTGCTGCTTTGGAAAAAAGCGTTCAGGATAAAGCCGAGTCAGAGATTTTGCTGGATAAGTGGAGATAGGATTTTTATGGAAAAAGTTTTTGAGCAGTTCAGAAATATAGGGGTTGTTCCCGTCATTGCTATAGAGGATGCTTCTAAGGCGTCTTTGCTTGCTAGTGCTCTTGTTAAAGGCGGAATCCATATTGCAGAGATTACTTTTCGTACAGCTTGTGCTGAGGAAGCAATCCGAGAAATGATTAAGGCAGAGCCTCATATGCTAGTTGGGGCAGGAACCGTGCTGAATGTGGAGCAGACGGAGAGAGCCGTTAAAGCTGGAGCTAAATTCATCGTAAGCCCTGGTTATAATCCAGATGTCGTTGATTGGTGCATTGCGAATAATGTTCCGACTGTGCCTGGTGTTTCAAATGCTTCTGAGATAACGGCTTGTGTCAACAAGGGGCTTAGCGTTCTAAAATTGTTCCCTGCGGAACGGCTTGGGGGCTGCAAGATTGTTGATGATTTTGGCGGTCCTTTCCCTCATGTCTCGTTCTTACCGACTGGCGGCGTTAATCTTGAAAACCTGATAGACTACGCAAAACGTAAGAATGTGCTTTGCGTAGGTGGTACTTGGATGGTAAAGAAAAATCTTATTGAAGATAACAAGTGGGATGAAATCTCTCAGCTTTGTAGTGAGGCTGTAAAAGTCATCCACGACATCAGGCGCAGTTAGTAAGTCGAATGTCGAGCTTTTTAATGTACAAAACTCGACATTCGTGCTTTCTATACTTTGAACAAGTCGATTTCTTTGCCGATTTTTGCTACGACTTCTTTTACTTCAGCAGAGAGGTTTGAAAGCGTTGCGCTGGTCTTGTTGATGTCTCCCGCACCAGCTTCCATCTGCTTCATGCTTTCGCCAATCTGGTCGGTCGCTTGCTGCAGGTAGTTGATTTCGTCAAGAATTGCCTTGTTTCCGCGAGACATTTCTTCCGACGCTGTTCTTACTTCAGATGTGCTGTTGTTCATGTCTTTTAGCGAGTCAAAAATCTGCTTTGAGCCTTCGAGCTGTTCTTCCATTGCAGATTTTATCTGCTGGACGAGCATATTGATTCCGTCGATTTTTGTTGAAACTGATGTGAACGAAACGTCAGATTCATGTGAAGCTCTGGCTACGTTGTCGATTGATGATATAATCTGCTGAACCTGTGCGTTGATTGTCTTTGACTGCACGGTTGATGTCTCCGAGAGTTTCCTGATTTCGTCTGCGACAACGGCAAAACCGCGTCCAGATTCCCCTGCATGAGCCGCCTCGATTGCAGCGTTCATAGCGAGAAGGTTTGTCTGGCTTGCAATACTTGCAATAACCTTGTTTGCTTCGCCAAGCATATTTGACTGAGCTTTTATCTCATCAACACAGAGGTTTACGGCATTCTGCTTTTCGCGACCAGCCTGTGCGTCCGAAGAGAGGCTTGAGAATTCACCCGCCATTCTGTCCATTGAGTCGTTCACGGATTTGATGTTGCCCATCATTTGCTCTACGGCAGAAGATGACTCAATTACACCGCTGGACTGAACCTGTATCATTTTTTCAAGGGATTCGATGTTCCTTGCTATTTCTGTTACGGCGGCGGCTGTCTGTGTTACAGAATTTGCCTGTCCGTTTATCTGTCGGCCTACGCTGTCAATGTTCGCAAGAATTTCCGAGATGGCTCCTGCTGTTTCTGAGATACTTTCTTGCAGCTGGCTCTCGGATTCGCTGAGCATTTTCTTTGAGGTCTTTACGCTGCTGATGATTGAGCGAAGCTTGTCGATGAATTTGTTGAATCCAACGACGAGAACGCCAATCTCGTCATTTGTAGAGACCCTGATAGTCTGCGTTAAGTCCGCGTCGCCGCTCGCAATGATGTTTATCGATTCGTTTACGCGTTTGAGTGGGTTGATTGCCTTTGTTATTGAGATAGCCGTGATTGTAAGCAGGACAAGCCCGATTATCACTATAAGGATAATCATTCCGAGCCGCATTTTATCTGCAAGACTCTGGATTTCTTTGTCCTCAATTGAAACTGAGAGATACCAGCTTGTGCCTATGATTGAGCTGAATGCTGCAAGTTGCTTTGTTCCGTTTGTTTGATAATAAGCGTAACCAAGCTCCTCTGAGAAAATTGTATTTACTAAATCAGAGTAATCCCTGTTTTTGAGGAAATTCTCGCTCATAATCTTGTTTTTGTCTGGATGAGCCATTACAGTACCATCGCGGTCAATTATGAACGTATGGCTGGAAGAACCAACAGAGATGCTGTTCGCTATGTCTTCAAGAGTGCGCATTGACACGGCACCCGCAAAAAATCCTATTGGATCCCAGTTCTCGTCATAAACGGAACGTACCACATAAAAAATACCAGCGTTGTCAATGAACGAGCGGTAAGGCTTTGATACGTATGTCACGGATTTTTGTTCAAATACCGCTTTGTAAATATCCAAGTCCTTTACATTGAATGTCTTTCCATTTTCAAGATGGGCAATTCCGTCCGCACCTGAATAAAAGACATAATCCATGTCCTCGTTCTTTAAGTGCTCATGGTCAATCAGCCATTGTATAATTTCGTCGTCGTTGCGAGTTTTTACAACGTCTGCAGAAGAGTAGAGCCTCATGTCGTTAACGTAAATGTCTATCCAGCGGGCAATCTCATCAGCGTTGCTTGTTGCGATTTTTGTCGTGTAGTCTGTGTAGAACTTTGACATGGCTGTTCTTACCTGCCTTACAAGAAGGTATGTAAGAGCTGTGAATGAGATTATAAATGCAATCGCAATTATCATTATGACTTCTTGAGCCATCTTTTTTGTCTTTTTGGTAGCTATGTTTGTCTTGCTGTTCATAAACTAAATCCTTCCTATGTCTGCAATTAGCTCTTCTGTTTTTTTCCGGCCCTGTCAAGAAGCCTTTGCATTTTTGGCTCTATGCGCTTGCAGTAGCTTTCTGCAGTTTCTTTGCCGTCAAACACACCTTGAAATTCGCTGAAAAACTTAAAGTACCACGCTCCGTTGTATGTGTACTGTTCAGGCCAGCTTCTTCCGCTTTCTTTTATGATGTGGATATATTCCTCTCGGTTATCAGGGCGTTCAGGCTTGTTTGTGTAGCGTGTTGCCAATGACTGTAGCGTAGGAATTTGCATGTCCAAATCTGTCATTTTCTGCATGGTGGTCTTGTAAGCAGAAAGATAAAGTGCGAATTCCGCTGCCAGCTCAGGATGTTTTGAGCGAGAAGATACCCCATAGCCTACAGAGCCAAGCCAAGTCGCAGTCTTGAGTCCGTCCTTGCCAATTGGCCAAGGAATAAGGTCATATTCAAAAGGCAGGGTTTTGAACGCCATTAAGTCCCAAGGACCTGCCGGAAAGAATCCCAAAGTGCCTTCAATCCAACGCACGTAAGGGTCTTTTTCCTGCTCTTCTTTTGCGTTTGGTGCGACCCTGTGCTTTGCCGAGAGATCGCACCAGAACTGAACTGCTTCTATGAATTTCGGGTCAGAAACCGTCACCTTTGTCTTTGATTCGTCAAGATAGTCCGCTCCGTTTCCCCAGATGAACTGAATCATAGAGAAGTATCTGTTAAGACCTGTTCCGAACTGGTCGATTTTTCCGTCTCCGTTCGTGTCTTTTGTAAGTTTTTTGCATATATCCAGAAATTCGTCAAAAGTGAGGGGGCTTGTCGCACTTGGCGGGCGGATTCCTGCTTTCTGCAGCATTGTTTTGTTATATGCAAAAGCGAATGGACCTAAGTCCTTTGGAAGTGCCCAAATATCGCCTTTACCAAGCGTTGTGCCGTCATAGCGGTATTTATTGACTGCATTTGGGTATAGGTCGTTAAAGTCAGCTCCCTTCACGTTGTTTACATAAGGTGTTAGATTTAAAAGTCGTTTTTTATCTACGTAAAAGCGAACGTTCTCAGGTCCAACATAAAAAATATCTGGCGGCTCGTTTGCTGCGAATGCCGCGTTTATTTTTGCTCCGAACTGTCCTTGGTCAACAGAAAGCAATTTTATTTTTACGCCTGGATGAGATTCTTCAAAATCAGATATAAGCTCATAGAAAACTTCCCGTTCCTGTGGGTTTGCATAATTCATCCATGTCAGTTCTTGTGCAGAAAGTAGCATTGATGAAAACAAAAAAGAGAACATAAAAGTGATAAAAAATTTGGTCATAACATTCCTCAACTATATTGTATCAAATAGAATTCTCTGTGTAGGGAAGTCTAACATATACTTAGTGTATGAGAAATGATAATTTTTTTTATATTACAAGATATTAGCACAAATCTTTTGTTATTATGCCGATACCATTTGCATAAACGGTTGCATTTGTACAGTTCTGTGATAAAAGAATTTCCTGACCTTGGAATTCATTTTGGAGTGTAAAAGGTTTTTTGTTAAAATTTAAAATAACGTAAATTTGTTTTTTTATTGTTTCATCTGTTTTTATTAGTTGTACGACACGTGGATTTTCTTTGTCATGTATGAATCTTATATTAAAAGAGCTCATTGCCAGATTTGTTTTTCTTAGATTTATCAACTCTTTTATAAATGAAAGTTGGGTTTTGTAGTTTCCAGCGTCAATTTCTTTCCAAGGCATACAACGCCTGCAATCGGGGTCTTGTTCGCCTTGCAAAAGAACCTCCGTTCCGTAGTACAGGCAAACTGAGCCTGGAAGAGCAAACAGCAGGGCTAGTTCTTGCAAGGCTGTCTCGTTGGTGCCTGCCGTTGTTGCAAGTCTTGGAGTGTCGTGGCTGTCCAGTTGGTTAAGCAGAACTCGTTCGGTCTGCTCGTAATAGAGCGAGAGACAATGATTTAAGTGTAATTCCAAATCTTTTGTGGATTGTGTTTTGTCTTTTGCAAAAGATTGAATTGCACTTCGGAGCGGATAATTTATAACGGAGTCGAATTCATCGCCTCTAAGCCACGGCATGGCGTGGTTCCAGACTTCTCCAACAATGAAGAAATCGGGTCTCAAACTTTTCATGGCGGCTCGCAGCTCCTTGCAAAGCACATGGGACAGTTCGTTCGCAACGTCTAGTCGAATCGCGTCTATGCAATAGTTTTGAACCCATGCCTTGCAAACGTTTATGATATAAGCCCTTACTTCTGGATTGTTTGTGTTAAGTTTTGGCATTTTGTCAGTAAAGGCAAAGCTAAAGAATTTTCCTTGCTTTGCTGAATCTGCTGGTACGCTTGCAAAGTTAAAGTCGTTTATACAGTACCAGTCGGAGTAGGGCGATTTTTCCCTGTTTTTGAGGATGTCCTGCCATGCAAAGAAATTCCAGCCCGTATGGTTAAAAACGCCGTCAAGCATTACTCGCATCCCGTACTCATGGGCTTTTTCCACAAGTTCCTTCATGTCAGCGTTTGTCCCAAACTCTGGGTCTATTTGCATATAGTCGCTTGTATCGTATTTGTGCTGGGACAAAGCGAGATTCACAGGATTCAGGTAAAGTCCTGTAATACCGAGATTATGCAAGTAATCAAGATGCTCTGTTATTCCCCTTAAATTTCCGCCGTAGTGCTCTTCGTTTTTGACAGGAGTGTCAGGGCTTGCCCATGAGAGAATCTTCTGATTGCAGGTTGGGTTCTCGCCGTATGCAAAGCGGGCTGGAAAAATCTGATACCAGATTGTTTTTTCCGCCCATGCTGGTACTGTGCAAATGTCAGCTTTATTCATCCATGGGAATATGAACTGAATGTGTGTGTCAGGATTTTCTGATGCTGGATAAACGCCGTCCTCAAAGAAAAGAAAAAAATCTTCGCCGCAACAAAGTTCGAAATAGTAGCGGCAGCGTTTGAACGGAGGATTTATTGTAATATTCCAAAGAAAGTGGCTTTGGGTCTCTTTTTTCTTTGTAATATTGATTTTTTTTGACTTGCTCATTGGCTCGTCTTTTGGAAGCCTGTCGCTGAAAGGGTCGCACCAGACTAATGAGACTGAATCTATGTCTTTTCCTGTCTGCAATGATATGCGTAACCTGTCTTCGTCTAAAGGATAGCAGAATATATCATAAGCATGGTGTGTTACTGCAGATTTGTTCATAATTCGCCAATATATACTTCATAAAAAACGCCGTCAAGATTTGCAATTGCAATTAAAATGCAAGTCAAAGAAGCTGTTGTAATAAAAAAAGCCGGTCGCTTTGCACTCTAAGGTGTTTCGGCAACCGGCTGCTCACTGCTTATTTTACTTCAGCGAACTGACCTACAAGTTCTGGGAAGTCGTAGTTCTTTTCAACGAAGTATCTTAAATCGAAGTCTTCGTGAGTTACTACAACCAGAATCGTAGCGTGCTCAGCAAGGTAATCAGAAATGACCTTCATTACGTGAAGGCGTGTGTCAAAGTCGATGTGGGCAAATGGCTCATCAAGCAGCAAAATGTCAGGTTTTGCTGTCAACGCGCGGGCAATGTCCATACGCTTCATCTCGCCAGAAGAAAGCATCTGTGGCTTGCAGTCAAGGTGAGCTTTTGTAAGCCCTACTTTTTCAAGATTTTCTGCAAGCTCTTCAATTGTTCCCTCTACGCCTGCTGCGGAAATCTGTTTGAAAGAATCCCGTATAGTCAAGTCAGGGAAGAACGAGAACCTTGAGTCCTGCTGGACGATAGCCATTCTCTTTCTGAATGGCATGAATGCTTTCGGGTCTTTTCCTTTTTCAAATGGTTTGAGTGCAACCAAATCGTTGCCTTCCATAAGAATCTGACCTTCTGTTTCGTCAAGCAAACGTAGAATCGCCTTGATGGTACTGGACTTACCACAGCCAGACGGTCCTGTGATTCCATAAACTGTAGAACGCTCAAATGTGAGGTTCAAGCCTTTGAAAGCAGTGAATTTTCTCTCTCCAAAAATTCCGCGTTTGTTGTAAGATTGTGCGACTTCCTTAAGTTCTATGGCAGAACCAGAAGCACCTTTTTTAGCCTCTGGCTTTTCATAGCCTTCAAGTTCCGGCAATTCGTCCAGTTTTACTATATCGCCGTCTGAGAGCATGAATGCCTGTGTCAGGGTGAGACGCCTGATAAAATCAACGTCATGGCTGACCATAAGGAATGTTTTTGTTTTATCACAGAGAATTTCTTTGTTAAGAAATTCAACGAAATTTTTACGCAAGTTGCGGTCAAGGTTTACAGTCGGCTCATCGAGCAGGATGAGATTGCCTTTGCGAGAAAGCAAAATCATCAATGTAATTCGCTGCATTTCGCCGCCAGAAACTTCGTCCGGGTAAAGACGCGCAAATGCCTCGAAATCAAGAGTAAAGAACTCTTTTAGACGCCTTACGATTTCTGGGCGGCAGCCCGGTGCCAGCAACGCAAGGTTCTGGTCAAGGGTAAGGGCAGGGTTCATTACCATTGCGGTCTCAGCAGGAATGAACATCAAACCTGATTTTTCGATTCTTCCCCACTGCTCAAAGTTGAGCTTTTCTCCGCCAATATATCCGTCAAGGCCGTTTACTTTAAGGTTGCCTTCAAAACGGAAAATGTTCATCGGCAGAATGCCGGCTATTGACTTCAAGAATACTGATTTACCAGTACCTGTAGGACCCATAATGACAGTCGAAGTTCCTTTCTCAATTGTCATTGTGCATTTTTTGAGTGTGATTCTGTCTCCCAAGTGGATACAGAAATCTTTGAGTTCAATCGGTGTCATTATGCTTCCTCCTTGTTCTCATTCAAAATGATAAGGAATGCAACGCTGATTGCAATAAGAATAGCCGATGGAATCCAGAACATTGCTGGAGTTCCGTCACCGAACAGGTCAAGCAAAGCTTTGCGGTTTGCAGCAATCAAAGCTCCTGGGCTTGTGTGCTGCGGGGTTCCTGTTGAGCCGAGTCCGACTTGGATTACAAATCCAAAAGAAGTGTCCAAAACCAAAGTCTTAAGAAGAATGCCAGCTGCGACACGTTTAAGAGTGTCTTTCATTATTGCAGTCTTCATAAGAACAGAAAGAATGCGGTTCTTCGGGAATCCGTAAGAACGGAACGAAACGCTGTACTTGCGGTTATACAAGTCTGACAACGGAATAGAGATACTTCTTACAGCTTCTGGCAAAACCGTAGCTGTAGCAGCCGCAACGAAAACACAGAGCGACAGAAAAGCCGATGTCGAGCCAGATGTCTTTGCGAGTGCGCCTGATACAGGAGCATAGCAGAAGAGCGCGATAAGGATTGACGGAATGGACTCAATCGCTGTGAGGACATTTGAGAATGCTCGTCCTGCAGCCATAGAGAGTACGCTGAGATAACCGAGCAAATAGCTGATTATCATTGCGAATACCATTGTCGTTACGAGCGTAATGCTGAGTTCTTTGAATGACATGAACAAAGAAGCCGTATAGTTGCCAGCAGTAAGCTCTTCTGGGAAGAAATCCTTGAACATTGTCCAAGGAAGCCAAGAAATAAGAAGTGGCAGAAGCAGAATTACAACCACGATTATTTTAAGAATTTTAAATTGCTTTTTCATACCACCTCGGATAAATAAGGAACAAGATTGTTTTTACGATAAATGAAACGACAGCATTGATACACAGAAGTATGAACACAGATGTTACGAGAAGGTCTGTGTTTGTTCCTACAAGAGCATCAATGAGGTTCTTTCCAAGTCCTGGAAAGTTGAACGCTACTTCGGCAATTGTGATTGAGCCGATGATAGCAGGAACTTTACCTGCAAGGTACGGAATGTATCTTGGCAAGCTTGACTGGAAAAGGTAGCCTGAATATGTGCCTGGCAACGGAAAGAATTTTCCGAGGTTGCGTCCTAATGTCGAGAATACAATAGCATGAGTCTGGTTTACCTGACTCAGCATATCTGTTTTAAGAAAATTCGTGGCATCCCAAGAAAGTCCGCCAAGAACGACTGTCATCAAAGTAATCAGAATAAATGAACCGTCTACTGCAAGAACGGCATAAGCAAACCAGAAGCCTACGAATAAAGGAACTGCTGCAAGAATAGATGCAATAAGGCTCCAAACAGCATCAATCTTTTCGCTTGCCTTTGCACCAAAATGAACGGACATATATCGTCCAGTAACTGCGTAAGAAGAGCAGACAAGTGAAATCAGAATTAAGAAAATAAGTGAGATCAAAGCGAGTGGCAGTGTTACCGCTGCACCCGAAGCTATAATTTGGCCTGATGTAAAACCTACAATGTCAGTATTTACCTGTCCTGAAATAAGGAACAAAAAAGATTTTCCGGCATCGATGAACCCTTGACCGGATGCACCAGTAGCCAGCAAATAAAGAACTGTCAGCGCAATAGTTCCGACAACGGCAAAAAGAATGCCGTGCAGAATCAGTTCTTTGAATAAAAAGCGTAGAAAACGCATTAAAAACTCCTACGGGGTTGTCTAAGCACTTGCTGTTGTGTATGCGATAAAGTTTGTGTCATTTTCGTACAGATTGCTGACTCTCCCCTTTGTACGAAAATGACAGCATAACCTTTTAGGCAGCCCCTATTTTTTACCGCAAAAAAGAAACCTAGTTCTTGAACTTCCAGTTCTCTACAGAAAGGAATGGGTTATCAGTTGCAATAACGATATTCTCCAAGCCTCTTGAATAGATGTCTTTCTGAAGAGTACAGAGATAAAGAGCTGGTGAAAGCTGGGTAAGTCTGTCATCAATTTTAAGAGTAAGATCAACCCATTTCTTTGTTTCATTCTCGCTTTCCCATTTGTCAAACAGCTCGTTAAGCTGGCTGTCTGCAATGCCTGTTACGTTCTCTGCACCTTTTGAGCGGTACATAGAACCAATGCTTGAATAAACGTTGTCAAATCCCTCGCGGTACAGAAGAGCAAGCTCGAATGACTTTTCTTTGTGTACCATGCGGTTGAATACCTGGTCACCAGTTCTCTTTGCTTCAACATTAAGACCAATCTCGCTGAGCTGTTTTGCAATGCCCTCTGCAAGCTGCTTTCCGAACTCGCCCATTGAGTCTGGGTAAATGAGGATTGCGTTCTGTCCTGCAATACCACCTGTCTCTGCAAGTTTTTTTGCTTTTCCAAGGTCAAACGGAAGTTTGTTTGGCATTGGGTCTTTTACGTATTCAGGAATGTTCGTAGAGAACAAGTTTGATGGGAACGGACCGTTATTGATAATAACACCGTCCTCCTGATCTGTGATTGATGGAATAAGATTCTTCTTGTCCAAAGCCATTGCCAGTGCCTGACGTCCCTCTGCATTCGGGAAGAGCTTTGTGTTGATAGCCACGTCATAGAATGCATAAGGCAAGAATGAGCTGATGTCTACGTTTGGAATCTTCTTTACAGCAGCACGATCCATTGGGTTTGTCTCAAGAATCATGTTGATTTTGCCTTTCTTAAGCTCGTTCATACGAACGATTGGGTCGATTGTTCTCTTGATTACAAGAGTTTCTGCCTGTGGTACATTCTTGAAGTAAACACCGTTTCCTTCAAATGTAAGCCATTTTCCGATTTCCCAGCTTGCAAGCTTGAAAGGACCTGTTCCGATTGGAGCTGTCGCAAAGTTGCGCTCGTTCTCGCCTTCTCGCATGTTTACGTTCATCTCAACACCGTTGTATTTTGACGGGATGATTTTGAAAGTAAGAACTGGATAAGCACGGAATTCAGGAATAGGATTCTTGAACTCGATTTTTACAGTTTTGTCATCAATTGCTTCAACATAATCGATGAAAGAATTGAGATACTCTCGTTTTGGAGAGTTGTTTGCTTCAAGCGTATATGCGTTGAAAGAATACTCAACATCAGCAGCTGTTACTGGTGTTCCGTCGTGCCATGTAATACCATCAAGCAATGTTACAGTATAAGTCTTTTTTGTTTTTGGGTCCTGTTCGATGCTTTCTGCAAGAGCAAGCTCTGGGTAAAGCTTTCCGCTTGTTTCGTCTACTTCAAAGTTTATGAGACCGTCAAAAATAAGCTCATCGGCGTTAAGACCTGATGTGTTCTGCTCAAGAACAGGGTTCAAAGAGTCTGGCAATGTGCTTACTGCGATAGTAATACCTTTTGGCTGAGCTTTTACAACTGCAATCGTAACGACTGCTGCGATAATGGCAGCGGCAACAATACCAATTGCTAAGAATTTTTTATTTAATTTCATAATTAGCGCATCCTTGTAATAAATGAACTATAAACAACTACCTCTCCAGAGTAGTTTTCTGTTTTACCTTTCTGAACTTCAAAGTAGTAGTTAGAGCCTTTGAGCTGGCTTCCTGCGTTCATTACTGGCCAAGAGTTACCAACTTTGTTTGCTCTGCTTACCAAGTCCTGCATCTTGTTTTTCTCAATGAGTTTACCGCTCTTTGTGTTAGCGTTGAATACGCGTACTGTGCGGTTGTCTTTCATTGTGATTACGAGGTCGTTCATCTGTCCCTTAGGGATAGAGACCATACCCCACCAGTATTCGTCTTTCTTTGCGCCTGTTGCGCTGAATTTTGCAGGGCGTGACTTTTTGCTCTCTGCTGTTGAGCCAGGTGCTGGGTTGAACAAACCGATCATCAAAGGCATTACAGTCTTACCACGGCTTGCGATTTCTTC
>CADCRJ010000071.1 GCA_902803735.1 uncultured Spirochaetaceae bacterium | reverse complement strand
GCTACAGAGTATCACAGATATGGGTGGTGTGAAAATGGTTTATTTTACTACTGCAAGATATGAACTAGCCGCTTTACAAACAAAAAATCATTTTCAGAAAGCTTTTTAAGTTCTAACAACAAGGATTCGTAGTCCCGTGAAGCAGGTTTTTCAGGATTTTTTCCGCAGATAAGCTCCTCAACGGAAACATTCAGGGCTTTTGCGATTTTTACAGCAAGTTCTGCCTGCGGCTGGCTTCCATTCGCGGCCAGGTAGTGGTCGAGTGTATGCTTGCTGATGCCGGTCATGTCTGCAAGTTCTTTAACTTTTATGTCTTGATAGGTAAGCTCATCCTTTAAATTTTCTCTAAATCCCATAACTAAGATTATTCAGATTTGAGTAGGAAAATTTTCTTGACAATTCAAAAGTCAATATTTATTATTAAAATAATATTAAGTTTTGAATAATTGTTAATCAAATCTTAAAGATTTTAGCTTAAAGGAGGCTAACATGAACAGATTGTTTTTTATTTTTATACCTATGATTTTATTCGCTTCGTGTGCAATAAAATTTACAGAAGAGATTGAACCTTATGAACTTGAGGAGACTGCAAATGAACCAAATATGGAATTTATAGGTTTTAAGTCAGGTGACGCTCAGTGGGGAAATGAATCGCGTACAGACTGGCAAATGATGAAAGATACTCCTGGCGTACGGTCTGTAGGTTCATCTTTACAGATAAGTGGTATTGCAATTGATGAAAGTAGTTCCTATTTTGGTGTTTATAACTTTCGAGAGATTGCTGCGTATAAAAATAAAAAGAGATTTATCACTTTTATTGAAATCCCAGATTTTGATATGACTGTTACAATAAATCCTTTTGGAGGAGGAGTAGGCACTTGTGGGTTTGTATTGAATTGTTTTGGTTTGTTGCCTATTGGAATTCCAATGTGTATAGCGGATCCTGCAAATACAGTTATATATATGAATACAAGTGCTAATGTTTATGTATATGATTCACAAATTAAAGAGGTTATTTATAAAAAAGTTGTATTTAAACTGTCTGAATCGAAAAAGTTCAAAGGTGATTGGAGTGTCACTGATAGGGCGGTAAAACAAAAAATATACGATTACTATGCAAATATGATGGCGACAGAAATTCTCAAGGAATATGAACACATAAGGGATAATCCGCTGTTCAAGGAACAATAAGAAATTGATGCTTGTGCAGAAGTCAATGTCGGATAAATGCATTACCTGCCATCTGGACTAAAGTAGTCACAGCTGGCGGAAAAAATCACAAGAACATCGTCATATAAACAGGCAGGTAGATTATGCCGTTATCTTCCCTAAAATCAGAGGTATGAAGAACAAAGCAGTCTCCTGCATATTTCGCATATTTTGCCTTGAACTTATTCAGCGAAGACAGAGTATATCTTTTTGTGGATTTGACTTCGATTCCCTGAATGTTGTGCCGTGCCGTGACTTTGTTTTTCGTAATCAGAAAGTCGATTTCCATGCGAGAAGATGCCTCCTCGTTATCTGACTTTGAATAAAAATAAAGCTTATGTCCATTTGCAGTGAGCATCTGTGCGACAATATTTTCAAAAATCATTCCTTCGTTTACTTCCAGTTTGCCGAAAAGAAGTTTTTTGTAGATTTCTTCGCTCACAAGGCCATTTTCATCAAACGCATGACTGATTAAAAGCCCCGTGTCCGCCATGTAACATTTTAAAGTTGTGCGAGACATGTTCATTTTTAGACTGACATTCGGCTCATCGGCATTGTAGCAGATATTCACGATTCTTGAATCTTTGAGCCACATAAAAGCATCGTCATAATCGCGCATTTTCGCATCTTTTTTGAGGGATGCAAGTTTGAACTTTTTTTCATGCTTTGAAAGCTGAGCGGGAATCTCATCAAAAATGGATTCAGCTTTTAATTCAGAACCTTTTGCATGTTTTTTAATGTCGTTGCGGTAAACTTCAAGAATCTCACGCTTAATTTGGTCAACTCTTTCAAAGTTTTTTGATTCCGCATACTCTTTTACAGCCTGAGGCATTCCTCCGACAATCAGATAAAGACGGAACAAATCAATTGCTTTTCTGTGCAAAGCCTGCCCCATGGGAAGTTTTTTTTCGAAGCAGTCTTTTATGGCAGGAAATAAAGTTTCATTACCGAGTGCAAGAAGGAATTCCTCAAAATCCATCGGGTTCATTCTCAAATGCCTTTCTTCCGATGGAATCAGAATATCCTGCGTATTTTTGCTTATCGAGACAAGAGAGCCGGTTTCTATAAAGTCATATCTACCATCCGCGACAAGATATTTTATTGCGGCTCTTGCCCTTGGAAAAAACTGCACCTCATCAAAAATAAAAAGGGTCTTCCGTTCATGCAGCTTTACCGAATAGTAGGCAGAAATGCGCATGAAAAATGTATCCAAATCAGAAAGATACTTTTCAAAAAGCTCTTTTACTTCATCTGGAGCGGTAAAAAAATCGAGGAGGATATATGAATCATACTCATTTTTTGCGAATTCCTGCGCAATGTAGCTTTTCCCAACTCGGCGTGCTCCATCAATCATAATGGCGCATTTACCTTGTTCTTCATTCTTCCATTGCAAAAGCTTCTGATAGAATTTTCGATACACGCGTACACCTTTTTGACCTTAAAGATGATTAAAATATACACCTTTTTGACATTATTAACAAAAAAAAAGCGGAGCACGAAGAATCATCTCGCACCCCGCATATTTTTTCCCTTGATTACTCAGCGATTCCCGCGTATTCATAGCCGGCTTCTTCAACGGCAGCTTTTATTGCGCTTTCTTCAACCGGCTTTGAGTTTTCGATTGTGACAAGAGCCTGCTCGTGAGAAGCTGTTGCCGAAGTGATTCCGTCGAGAGCTTCGAGAGCCTTTTTTACGTGCATTTCGCAGTGAGAACACATCATTCCGTTTACTTTGATTTTCATTTTGTTACCTTCCTTATTGTTGTTTTCTATTAATATTCCTTTTACAGGATTTTTAATAGCTTTGTTTTTTCCGCCGTAGGCTTTTACGAAATTGAGCCTTAGCGCATTTGAGACTACGCAGAAACTTGAAAGTCCCATTGCAGCCGCTCCGAAAATCGGATTCAGTTCCCAGCCAAAGAATGCGACATAACAGCCCGCAGCAAGCGGAATTCCGATTACATTGTAGAAGAACGCCCAGAACAGGTTTTCGTGAATGTTTTTAAGGGTCGCTCGGGAGATTTTGATAGCGGCGACCACATCCATGATGCTGTTTTTCATCAGAACGATATCCGCAGAATCTATGGCGATGTCAGTTCCCGCACCAATTGCGATTCCTGTGTCAGCACGGGTGAGTGCTGGAGCATCGTTGATTCCATCTCCTACCATCGCAACTTTCCCGCTCTGCATGAGATTTTTGACGACCGCTTCTTTTCCGTCAGGCTTTACGTTCGCCACGATTTCGTCAACGCCCGCTTGCCCGGCAATTGTCTTCGCCGTGATCTCGTTGTCGCCCGTGAGCATTACGGTGTGAAGCCCCAGCTCTTTGAGGGCTGTAATTGCTTCTGCGGAATCAGGCTTGATTGTGTCAGCGACTGCGATGATTCCCAAAAGATTTTTGTTCTTGGCAAAGAGAACCGGCGTTTTCCCTTGAGATGCGAGTTTTGAAATCAACTCTTTTTGTGAATCTGAAAGTCCGCCTGCCAAAGATGAGACATATTCAGCATTTCCGCCTGAGATTTCGTCCTCGCCGATTTTTGCCTTTAGTCCTCTGCCAGAAAGAACTTCAAAATCAGTCGTTTCTTTTGGCTCAACCGAATTTTCTTTTGCGTAGTCTGCAATCGCCTTTGAAATCGGATGCTCGCTTTTTGCTTCGAGAGAATATGCCACGGAAAGAAGTTCTTTTTTATCGATTCCTTCCGCCTCAAAAATCTCTGTGACTTTCATAACGCCAGTTGTAATCGTTCCGGTTTTATCAAGCACGACGATCTGAGTTTTGCCAGCCTGCTCCAGGCTCGAAGCCGTCTTAAAAAGAATGCCGTTTTTTGCTCCCACTCCGTTTCCGACCATAATCGCAACAGGAGTCGCAAGCCCGAGCGCACAGGGGCAGCTTATAACGAGAACCGAAACAGCCCTCGCAATCGCATAGCCAAAGCTCTGCCCGACTAAAAGCCAGACTGCGAGCGTGACCACCGCAATCAAAATTACAACAGGAACGAAAACACCCGAAACTTTGTCGGCAACTTTTGCAATCGGAGCCTTTGTTGCGGCAGCATCGCTTACCATTCGGATAATTCCTGAAAGGGTTGTGTCCTCGCCGATCTTAGAAGCCTTGCAGACCATGTAGCCCGAAGTGTTGATTGTAGCCGCCGAAACCTTGCTCCCAACCGCTTTTTCAACAGGAACGCTCTCACCTGTCAGGGCTGATTCATTCACCGCACTTTCGCCTTCGAGAACAATTCCGTCAACAGGAATGCTGTCTCCCGGCTTCACGACGAACTTGTCGCCAACTTTGACTTCTTCGATTGCAACGATTCTTTCTTCTCCATTGACCAGAAGAACCGCAGTCTTTGGAGCAAGATTCATCAGAGCCTTGAGAGCATTTGTGGTTTTTCCTTTTGATTTTGCCTCAAGCATTTTTCCGACGGTAATCAGAGTGAGAATTGTCGCCGCAGACTCAAAATAGAACTGATTCATGTAATACACGACCAGATCTTCATTTTGGGAAACGACAGCACTCGTCATACCGAAAAGGGCGAACACGCTGTACAAGAATGTCGCTGTAGCCCCAAGAGAAACAAGGCTGTCCATGTTCGGAGACTTGTGAAAAATCGCCTTGAATCCGCTGACGAAGAATTTCTGGTTTATCACGAGAATCATGCCAGAAAGCAAAAGCTGGTAAAGCCCCATCGCGACATGATTTCCACTAAAGAAAGGAGGAAGAGGCCACCCCCAGAGCATGTGCCCCATAGAAAAATACAAAAGCGGAAGCAAGAGCACCACAGAAGCAAGGAGACGTTTTTTCATCTTCGGGGTCTCGGTGTCTTTAAGGGAATCCTCTCCAGCAGCCGAAGAAGATTTTTCTCTCCTCTTCAAGCTCGCACCATAGCCCGCATCAGTAACAGCACGAATTATTTCTGCTGGTGAGGCATTTCCCTCAATTCCCATAGAATTAGTAAGAAGATTGACTGCACAAGTCTCAACGCCTGCGACCGCTTTGACAGCCTTTTCTACCCTAGACTGGCAAGCCGCACAGGTCATTCCTGTTACGTTATATTGTGTCATAAAATGTTCCTATTTCATCAGTTTTTGGAATGTTACGACAAGTTCATCGATAACATCATCATCGCCATTTCGGATTCCGTCAGCAACACAGGTTTTTATGTGGTTAGCAAGCAAAGCTTTGTTGAAGCTGTTCAGCGCGCTTGTTATCGCCGAGACTTGCATAAGAATATCTGTGCAGTAAGCGTCATTTTCAAGCATCCCTTCAACGCCGCGCACCTGCCCTTCAATCCGTTTTAGTCGATTCATTAAATCTTTGAACTCTTTCTCGTCTCTGTCTTTATGCTTTTTAGAGCAAAAAGGGCAAGTGTCCTGTTCTTTTTCTTGTTCCTGAGTGTCATGTTTCATAAAGCATCCTTTTGACTAGAATACCCTTGTGGGGTATCATAGCTACAAATAATATATACCCTATAAGGGTATGCCGTCAACAAAAAATAGCCACAGACACATAGCTTTAATAGAAATTTATATTGATTGATTAATAGTCCGACTGATTTCTCGAAAAAAAAGATTCTGAGCGGTAAGAATCTTTGACATTAATCCGCTCAGAATCTAAGTTTAGGGGTATATTAACTTTTTATATTATTATTAAATTTGCTCATTTCTGATTCGATATCAGCACCATTCCAGATGTTTCTCAAAGTGGTGTCAGCTTCTCCCCAGAATTTGCCCATTTGGGGGATTGACGGCATTGGAAAAGCATAATCAAGCTGCTGTAAAAATCCGTTCATATACTTGCTGCTCACGGTCGTGTTTATAGATGGCATAGCACCTGTAAGCTTAAATCGTAACTGCTGCATTTCTGGGCTCAACAAGAAAGTTAAAAAGTCAGCGGCTTCTTCTGGATGTGCTGAGCTTGCGGTTACGAACATTCCGCGAGTTCCGCTAAACGAAGCTGCTGGCTTGTTTTCACCTGGTAAAGAAGGAAGTGCGGCAACATTAAAATCTAGCCCTGCTTTTTCAAATGTGTTGACGTTCCACAATCCTGTAATGTGCATTGCCGCGTTTCCAGAAGCAAATAGTCCGTCGCAGGAAGATGTGCTCAGCTCTGCGTTTGTAAGTCCTAACGATGAGCGTAAAGTCTGGAAAAATTTCATGCCCCTTATAGCCTCAGGGGTATTCATGCGAGGATTGTAAGCGTCCGTGCCACTTTCTCCATAAAGGCGGTTACCGTTTGCCGTTGTAAAGAGAATAGAATAATAGATGCTCATAACGTCCATTACAAAACCAAACTTGCCTGGATTCTGCGCATTAAAACGCTGAACCCATTGGACAAGCTCTTCCCATGTTCTTGGAACCTCATTGTCGCTTATGAGACGGCGATTGTAAAAAAGGGCATAAGTTTCTGCACTTATTGGATAGCCATACATAGTATTATTATATGTAAGAGCTTTTGAACATGAGGCAAGTACTTGCCTTGAAACAGAAGATGCGTTTTCTGTTGGAAGCACAAGCTTTTTTGTGACAATCTTTCCCAAGTTATCGTGCGGGGCAGAAATAATATCGGGAGCTATACCCTTTTGTATGTCGCTTTCAAGGGTTTCAATCTCTGCATGAATATCAACGTTTATAAAGTCAATGATAATATTAGGATGCTGTGCTGTATAAGCTTTGCCTGCCTGCTTGATAAATTCGTCAATTCCGTCCTTCGATTCCCAGACACGGAGATGAATTTCCTTGGAATTTTTAGGAACACTTCCTTTTTTTATCTCAGAACAACCAGTTAATCCCAATGTCAGAGAAAATAACGAAGCGAAAACTATCAAAAAAGATTTATATGAAATTTTTTTCATTCTTATTTCCTTATATTAGAGTTATCAGGTTTTATCAAAATTCAAAGTTGTTCTAAACTTTGAACTGGTCAACCTGACCACCAATTTCAGTTATAGAATTTTTCATCTGTGCTGAAATGTCAGAAAGTGAAGTTCCGTTCTCTTGTATTGCGACGGCTCCAATTTCCATTTGTTCCATGCTTTGTTTTAGCTCCAACGTAGACGATTGAAGATTTTGGATTTCTTTCAAAATCGCCGCGTTGCCTTCAGACATTTCCTTTACTGCAGAAATTACGACGTCTGTGCTGTTGTTCATCGTAAGAAGCGAAGTCTTTATTTTTTCAGAATCCTTGTTCTGCTCATCCATTGCGCTTGAAATTTCTTGAACGAGATAATCCGTTGATTTAATTTCATCGCTTACGTCTTTAAATGCGAGCCTTGATTCGCTTGAAGCTTCAATGATTTCCTTTATGGATTTCTGAATATTGCTGAGCTGTTCGCCAATTTCCTGAGACTGTGCGCTCGATGTTTCCGATAACTTTCTGATTTCGTTCGCAACTACGGAGAACCCATGTCCAGCAGCACCTGCGTGAGCAGCCTCTATTGCAGCGTTCATTGCAAGCATATTTGTCTGGCTTGCAATCTCTCGGATTGTTTTGTTCGCATTTCCAAGCATCTGGGATTGCTCGCCCATAAGCTCGATTCTGGAGCTTACGTCATCCTGCTTTAAAACCCCTGCCTGAGCTTTATGCTCAAGTATCTCAAAAGAAGCAGCCATTTTCTCAACGGAAGCATTTACTCGGTTGATATTTTCAATCATTGCAGAAACTGCATCTCCTGCAATCTTTACGCTTGAGCTTTGATTCTCTACCATGCGTTCAAGAGACTCAATATTTGAAGCTATCTCGTGAACGGCGGTCGCTGTCTGGTCAACGCTAGAGAACTGTGCCACAGTACCGTCCTTCGTTGAGTGAATGTTCTCGATGATTGTTCCGATTGAAGAAAGCGTGTCCTGTGTATTCTGATTCAAAAGAATTCCGACTTCATACAGAGAGTCCTTTGATTCCTTCATTACTTTGATTATGCTCTGGAGCTTTGTTGTAAATGTGTTGAAACCGTCCACGACTTCACCAATCTCAAATTCAGTCTTGATATTGATACGCTGGGTCAAATCTGCTTTTCCAGAAGCAATCTCGTTAATGCTGGAACTTACATTTTTCAAAGGTTTAAGGCTCTTTGCCAAGAGTAAGCCGCTTAAAGAACCAATCAGAATTGAGACTGCTGTTATTACAATCATTCGTGTCAAAATTATTGTCAAAATCTCAAGAGCTTGGTCTTTGTTCTGTATAATTCCTAAATGCCATTCTCCGTTATTAATAGAAATAAATGACAAGAAATACGCCTGTCCGTCCATGTAGAAGGTCTCAAACCCTGTTTTTTCATTTATCATTTTTATCTGTAGCTCCCTGAACTGACCGTTTTTGGTATTAGGAGCATATTCAGCGTCATGGATGTTGTTCTCAAGATTTTTCCATCCTTTGTAATCTACGCCAGCCATTTTATCGCCGCCGTCATTTATGATAAAAATGAAGCCATCATAATCAAGGCTTATAGAAGAAGTAATCTGATTCGTAAACGAAGCGTCAGTAACGGCTGAGAGAACGCCGATAATACCGCCTTGCTCATCACGGATAGGGGATGAAACGACAACAACTATCTTTTGGTAACGTTCATCATAAACGAGGTCTGAGATGTTTGACGTGCCTCCGAGGGCTTTGCCATAATATGAGCGACCTCCAACCCAAATGTCCGCACCCTGTGTGGAATGTGCCATACCATTAGGATTGCCAACCTCAAAGGATTCAAATCCAATACGGTTTGCTTCTGCCTGCAAAACTGGTTTTTGTATG
>CADCRJ010000070.1 GCA_902803735.1 uncultured Spirochaetaceae bacterium | reverse complement strand
GGCATCGATTTCCCTTGATTTTAGCCCCGCATCTAGAAGAGCCTTTTTTATTGGCTTTTTAATGCGTTCTAGCAGGTCTGCCGTGATTTCCTTAAATAGGGCAGGTGTCAAAACTGAAGAATAACTTTTGCCTGCAATAGTAACGCTTATATTAGTGTCATGGGGATTAATCCTGTCTGATACGGCATATTTTGCAATCTCGGATGCCTTGTTGAGGGCTGCGTTCTCTTCTACGCTCAGTTTTTGTGTAATTCCATTCGCATATAAAAACCATGCGGCAACTGCATGAGTAAAGTCTTCTCCGCCCAGGTGGTTGTCGCCGCTGACAGCCTTTACGTCGATTATGCCCTCAAAAAATTCTAGCACGGAGACATCGAATGTTCCGCCGCCCAAATCAAGCACGAGAGCGTTATTCATGTCTGGCTTTTCGTTTATTCCGTAGCAAAGGGCGGCTGCAGTAGGCTCGCTGACAAGCCTCTCCACTTTAAGTCCTGCGATTCTGCCAGCTTCCTTTGTGGCTTTTCTTTGATGCTGGTTAAAATAGGCGGGTACGCTTATAACGGCTTCTGTCACTTCCTCGCCGAGATATTGCTCTGCGTCGCGTTTGAGGCTTGCAAGCACGATGGCGGATAGCTCCGTCGATGTAAAATTTTTGTCATTGAGCTGATAAAAGAATTTTTGTCCCATTGTTCGTTTGAATGTCAACGCCGTGCTTTGCGGTGTCGTGATGCACCGCTCCTTTGCCGACTGCCCGACAAGAAGCGTTCCGTCTTCAAGAACAGAGACTGCGGAAGGTGTTAGTGATTTTCCGAGTGCGTTTGGGATAATGCGGGCAGCCCCGTTTTTCCAGACTGCCACAAGTGAGTTTGTCGTTCCTAAATCAATTCCAATTATTGCCATTATTGATAGACTCTAACATAGTCCACTTCCATTTGGCAAGTAGTCAAATCTTTTTGGATGTCGCCGCCAAGAGTTCCGCCCATTGCGAGGTTCATTATGATGTAGAAAGGCTGATCAAAAGGCCATGTATGGCAAGCGTCTTTTTCATTGTGTGGGTTCTTGTATTCTGTGAGAAGCTTGCCGTCATAGTACCACTGGATATAGTCCTCCTGCCAAAGGACAGCATAATTGTGCCATTTCCTTACATTAGAGATTTCTATAAAATCGCTGTGTATTGCGTTTCCACCCGACCCAGCTCGACAATGAACGGTTCCATAAGCCTTTTTGCCCCAAGTGTTCGTGGCGTATTCCATTACGTCAATCTCGCCGCTTCTTGGCCAGCTGCCGTAAGCTGATGTCTGGGGCATAAGCCAGAGTGCCGGCCATGAGCCTTTTTCTGTAGGAAGCTTTGCTCTGAATTCTATATATCCGTACTTAAAATTTTTCTTGTAGCTTGTAATCAGTCGGGCACTCGTCCATTTTCCGCTGGAATTTTTCGCCGCAACGATTTTGAGAGTTCCGTCGCTTATAAATGAGTTTGTACGCTCGTTTGTGTAATTCTGCCTCTCGCCGTTGCCCCAGCCGTGGCCTCCAAGATTATAATCCCAGTATTCGGGGTTTGGCTCTGCGGAGTCCGAGTCAAATTCGTCCGACCAGACTAGGTTCATGCTCTGCTTTACGTAATCAGGGCGAAGGTCTTTTTCCTTGCTGTCGCAAGAAGCCAGCACAAGCGGAAAAGCCAACGCCGCAACAAAAAAGGTTGAAATAGGTTTTCTAAAAAGTGTTTTCATCATATTGGTTCAGTATAAAACCTGAATTGTCATTTTGCAAAGAATAAATTCAGAAACTTCAATCGGACAAGTCCAAAATCGGATCCCCGCAGAACTGCTTTCGTTTGCAGCTTTTGCAATGAGCACCCATCCAGACTTCATCGAATTGGCCTGCTGCGCTTTTGACAAAATCCTTGTTGCTGCTTAGAATCCCTGCCTCAAAGTTACGGGTATTTTCGCTTTTCATGCCAAGCCCTGCTCCTGTGAGATTTGCAGAGCCTACGTAGGCTGTTTTCAAGTCAAAAATGATGATTTTAAAATGGACGCGGGGACAGAGAACCCGTTCCATTCCTTCTATCAAATTAGGATATTTGTCGAAGTCCTCACGGAATGCGGGGCCTGGTTCTTTTGCATGTATAAGGCGGATTTCCACTCCGCGCTCAGCAAGTTCGGACAGAACTTCAAGCAAAGGTTTATTGCCTCGGCTGTCTTTTACGTAAAGGTCTTTGATGTCGGCAGTTCCTATCCATAAAGTTTTCTTTACAGTTTTTATTCGCTCAATTACCTGCTCGTAATGAGATTCATTAGAGATGTAAGTGAATTCAGAAGATGTTTTAGGAATAGAGCCTGTGCTTGCAGGAACAGGGGATGCCGAGTTAAAAAGAGCCGATGATGCAGAAATTTTTGTCTTTTTTATACCAGACATCTTAATCCCTTGTTCCGCTTATTTGGCGTAAAATCAGTCTAGAAAGTATGTGTTCCAAATGGCATAAGTGCTACCATCGCTAATTTAAAATGCTGCTTGCCAAAAGGAATTCCTACAATTGTTATGCAGAACAAAATACCGACGACAAAATGAACAATTGCCAGTTCAATACCTGAAATACAAATCCAAAGAATATTTAAGAGAAAGGACATTGGATGACCATTATTCTCAACTTTTCTTCCAAATGGGCACATGGCAAGCCCCGCTATCTTAAAACACTGGATTCCAATTGGAATCCCAATAATAGTGATGCACCATAAAATTCCTGCTATAAACCAGCCAAGTCCTAAGAGGAATCCGCCTAATAAAAACCAAATTAAATTACCAATAAAACTCATAATTTTATTCCTACTTATAGTTTAACTATATGCATCTTGCATTGCAATCATTTTTATGTAATCTTTAATAGTAAACAAAAAGGATAAAATGAACAAAACGAATAAAATTAAAGTAGCTCTTATTTTTTTGGCAATCTTGTGTGCTTTTGGTTGTAATAAAACAAAAAAGCAAGGTTTTTGCACAAAAACAGCCCGAATAAGCTCCGAAAACATCTACATTGTGGAAGATAATCTAAACATCCTAAAATCCAAAAAAATCGCCAAAATCTATATTGAACAAGCATTTGCATATTTGCTTCAAAACAGTTCTGGGAACACGTTTTATACTGATATTCTTGAAAAAAAGGACAAATATTCTGTTCAGTTGTTTTCAAAAAAAGATGGCGAAAAAGATGTGGTTTTCTTAAACTTTTTCATTCTGGATTACAAAAGCGATGATTTTTACACAAAAAGAGTTGTGGTTTGGGACGGCGGCTCTTATTTTTGGCACATTTCTTATGATGTTCAAAAAGATGAATTTTTTGATGTTT
>CADCRJ010000069.1 GCA_902803735.1 uncultured Spirochaetaceae bacterium | reverse complement strand
ACAGGTATGGGCTTGGAGCGCACAAACTGTATTCTCCAGGGCAAAAAATCTGTTTATCTCACAGAAGTTTTCCAGCCAATCATCGCAAAAATCGAAGAGCTTTCTTCTTATAAATATGGAAGTGATGAAGAAAAGGACAAGTCAGTTAGAATCATCGCTGACCATGCCCGCGCATCAGTCTTTATCATTGGTGATGTTCGCGGCGTAAGCCCAGACCGAGTAGGTGCTGGCTATGTTCTCCGCCGCTTGATCCGTCGTGCAGTTCGCCATGGAATGAAGCTCGGTATCGAAAAGGCATTCCTTGCCGAAATCGCAAATGTTGTAATCGAAAACTTCAAGTGCGCATATCCAGAACTTGAGCAGAACGCAGACAAAGTTCGAAAGGAACTCACTGCCGAGGAAGAAAAATTCCGTGTTACACTTTCAAAAGGCGAGGCTGAGTTCCAGAAGCTTCTTCCAAATCTCATGAAGAATCCTAAAAAAGAGATTTCCGGCAAAGTTGCATTCCGCTTGTACGATACATTCGGATTCCCGCTTGAGCTTACTCAGGAATTGGGTGCAGAAAACGGCTTCACTGTTGATGTCGATGGTTTCAAAGAGGCTGAGCGCAAGCATCAGGAAGCTTCAAGATCTATTGTTGCAGGACAGGTTCAGGGCGGTCTTGCTGAGCACTCTGATGTTACTACAAAATACCACACCGCAACACACCTTTTGCAGCAGGCTTTGGTCAATGTTCTCGGCGACCAGGTTGCTCAGAAAGGCTCAAATATCAACAACGAGCGTATGCGTTTCGACTTCACTTTCGAGCGTCCAATGACAAAAGAAGAAATTAAGCAGGTTGAGGACATCGTAAACGCAAAGATAAAAGAAGACTTGCCTGTAACAATGGAAATCATGTCACTTGAAGCTGCGAAAGCTGAAGGTGCAAGGGCATTGTTCACAAACAAATACGGCGAGGATGTAAAAGTCTACACAATCGGTAAAGATCCGAAGTCAGACTGGTTCTCAAAAGAAGTTTGTGGTGGACCTCATGTTCAGCACACAGCCCAGATTGGTGATTTCAAAATCCAGAAAGAGCAGTCATCTTCTGCTGGAGTTCGTCGAATTAGGGCTGTAATCTCTGGAGGTCTTCCTCTGGAGTCTGAGAACAAATAGGTTGTTAGGTTCTCTGTTACTTTTTAGAGGTGACTCTGACCATATAACTGTAACTATTGGTATAAAAAATGTTTTATAGTTAAGAAAAGTTTTTTCACTCAAAAAACTTCTTAACTAATGGGGATATTGGAATGAAACGATTTATTTTCGGAATTGCATTTTTCTTGACTGTTGCATTATCTGTTTTTGCACAGAATGACTTACAACCGTTGGCCGTTGTAAAGCTCAATAAATCAGAGACTATTACTCTAAAATTGTTGCGCTCTCGTGTGGAAATTTATCAAAAGCAATCTGGTGCAACATCATTTTCTATCGATGATAAAAAACAGATTTTGGAATCTTTGATACAGGAAAAGCTTATTGTTCAGGCTGCACAGAAGGATGGTGTTGCAGCTCAGATTACAGATTCTTTTGTAAATCAGCATTTTGTTCAGAGCTTGAGCCAGCAGGTTGGAAAAAATGTTACTGAAGCAGAATTCGCAACAATTGTAAAGCAGTCTACTGGAAAGACTATGGATCAGCTTATGATTGAGCAGGTTGGAATGAATGTTGCTGATTATAAAGCTTATCTGAAAAATCAGTTGATTGCACAGCGTTATATTTTGCAGCAAAAAGGTGAGGAAATAGGTAAAATTGCCGCTTCTGATACAGAAATTCGTTCTTTTTATGATATGAACAAAGCCGCATTCGTTCAGAATGATATGGTGAAGATTTTCCTTGTCGTTGTTCCAAAAATTGGAAATGTTGATGATGCAAGAGTTAAAGCCAATAAGATGCTTAATGATTTGAAAGACAAAAAGAGTAATTTTGATTCTATCAAATCTGGCGTTTCAAAAGATGCAGGCTATCAGGCGGGCGATCTTTTTATAAGCAAGACTGCTCAGCATGCTCAGCAGCTTGGAATTTCGTACAATGAGCTTACAGAGCTTTTTGGTAAAAATGTAGGATATACTTCTGAGTTGAATGAGACTCCTAATGATTTTCAGTTCTATTCTGTAAGAGCAAAATATCCTGCTAAAATGCTTGGAATCGGTGATTCTGTTCAGCCTGAGGCAAATCTTACTGTTTATGACTACATAAAAGGTAATTTGACGCAGCAAAAGCAGAGTCAGGCTTTGCTTGCGGCTGCAGACGAGATAACAAAATCCTTGGATACTGCTGCGAATGTTGATAGAAAGAAAACCGGCGATGCTTTGGACAAGCTTCTTGCGTGGTAAGGATTGAATCGTGACTAGAAGAAAAGGAAGAATATTAGCCTTTCAAGGGGTTTATTCATGGGACGTTGGGCATATTCCTGTTGATGAAGTTCTTACTTTGTCTTGGGCAAACAATGGGGAAGGTGCCTCTGTAAGCGAAGAGAACGGAGCTTTTGCTCGTGTTCTCATCGCTGGAACGATTGAACACCATGAAGAGATTGATGCGCTTATAAAATCACACTTGACTTCATGGGACTTTGAGCGTGTAAATAAAGTTTCAATTGCTATTTTAAGAATAAGTGTTTATTCTTTTTTGTATCAAAAAGATGTTTTGCCGTCGATAATTATTGATGAGGCTATACATTTAGCAAAGGATTTTGGACCGGAGGATTCTTTCCGGTTTATTAATGCAATTCTGGATAATATAAAAAAGACATTAAGTAGTAATTCATGATTTTTTCTGGTTTTCAAAAGGTTTTACGCAGTTGTTTGTGTGTTTCTGTTCTTGCAGGATTAATGTTTGTTTCTTGCCAAAAAACGGATACAACCCCTCTTTTTATGACTTCTATGGAAGCTGTTGATAATTATATCAAAATAGGTCAGACAGGGGATGCGCTGCGCCTTTTGAAAAAATCAGAGAAAAATGCCTCAAGTCCTTTGGCAAAAATCGGCTTGTATAGGCGTTATATGATTCTTAGCGAAAAGACTCTCGCAGAAAAAGTGTTAGTCAAGGGACTGAAGAAATTTCGTGGTAATAATGAGCTTTCTGCTGTTTATGGTCATTTTTTGCTAAGAGCAGGAAGAACAAAAGAGGCTGAAAAAATTTCTTCTGTCTTGGCTGGTACTAAATATGGTTCCATTTATTCTGAAGCAGTCTTAAAAAATCGACTTACCGAGGATAAGCTTGATATTGGTTATTTGCTAGGGCTTAATTTCGCGTCGATTTACTATGATATGTATACAAGGACTGAAAACAATGCTTTTTTAAGGAATGTGGCTCTTGTATACATGGTTCATGGTGAATATGCAAAAGCTGCTGCGTTGCAGCCCGCAGAATTTTATAGTTATGCGGAATGTATGTTCTGGGCTTTTGTACAATTTGATGCAGGTAACTTTGACCTGTGCTTAAAAGATGTAAATCTTATAAAGGCAGATTCGTCGTTGGCAGAGGCTTTTGCGCTTGCCTCTGATGCTTATATGAAGCTAGACGAATCTGACGCTGCTGAATCTGAAAGAAACCGCTACATTTCTTTTGCGGAGAATGCTTCTGAGAAAGTTCCTGCGTATATTGCGGTAAATAGTGCGATTTGGGCTTATAAAAATGAAAAATACAAAAAAGCCTACGATTTGATTTCTGATGCTCTTGAAGAAAATTCCCTATATATACCAGCTTTGCTGACTTATAGTAAATTTGCTGTTGAAGATTCAAAACCTGTTGTAATGACAGACTTGGAAAAGACTGTTAGGGAAACAACTTTAAGGACTCAGCGAATGAAAGCTTTTGACGAGAGACCTAAGTTCCTTATGGATGAGGCTATTTCAAAGCTGGATAAGGCTGTTGAGGCTATAAAAGCTTCTGGCAAGCAACCTGATGGTAGTTTGCTTATAGAGCGCGCTTCTTTGTACTTGACTATGAATGACAATATGCCGCTCAATGCAAAAACTGCTTTTTTATGGAAAGAATTGGAGCTTAATGAGCTTGGAGCTAATTTGTATCCAGAGGGGCTTGTGCAGCTAACTGTTCAGAAATTGCTTTCTTATGGGCTTGAAAATGATGCCCGAATGCTTTTTTCGAGTTATATAAAATCCAAATATTTGTCAAAAAAAGAGGATGAAAAAAAAGACGATAATGTCGTTCAGTTTGATATATTCGGAGGTGAACGAAAGCCTGTCAAGACTGTCGTCCCTGAATCTATCGCGCGTCTTGCTTTTGGGGATGAGGTTTCAAAGGCCTCTGCGTCCATGAATGTTTGGGAAGTTGAATACGCTGCTTATTTTTCATTGCTTGATGGCAATGTTTTAGCGGCAAAACATTTATTTGAGTATGTTCTTTTTGAGACAGGCGGGGTTGTAAATCGCATTGATTATGGAAAATTCGGTTCAATTTCATCGTTGGCGGCACCTTCTTCTGCTGTAAATCTTGCTATGATATACAGTAGCTCTGGAGAAAAAGATAAGGCTTTGGCTCTTTATGGTCTTGCTTCAGGAAAAGAAAGGGATCCTGTTGTAAAATCTTCAATTTTGTATAGGATTGCTTCTATCCAGAATGATATGGGTGACACAAAGAATGCTGCTTTGACTTTGGATTATTGCATAGCATTGGATCCACAAAATGCGAATGCAAGGCTTTTGAAAAGAATGATAGTTCACTAAGTCTTTTAATAAAAAAAACCACCAGAAATTGGTGGTTTTTTTTATTGCTATTCTACAACTGCAATTATATCGGAATTTTTGACGATCAGGTATTCTTCGCCATCGATTTTTACTTGTGTTCCTGCGTATTTGTCATACATTACGCGATCTCCGACCTTAACAGAAATCTTTTCTTTCTCTGTTCCAGGACCAACAGCTTCAACTGTTGCTGTCTGTGTTTTTTCCTGAGCTGTTTCAGGAATGATGATTCCGCTTGCAGTTTTTGTTTCTGCCTTTTCCTGTTTGAGAAGAACTCTGTCTGCTAATGGTTTGAGTTTCATATAAAAGCCTCCAATTTATGATTTTATTAGATCTGTTCGGGATTTACTAATATCCTTATAAAAGAAATATATTGATTTTTAAGCTAAATCGTCAAGAAAAATTTTTTTATTTTAAGGGAACACTTTTTTAGGGAATTTTTGCACCAAAAGAAGTTTCTATAATAAAAGATGTGTCATTTTGACACTATAACCAAACTGCTAAATATGTAATGTGTCAAAATTTCCTTTTTTAAAAAAAATATACTGAATAAATTTCCAATCGGCAAGTTTTTTATTCAAATTTTTGATTTTTTTTGAAGCTTTATCGAATTTTTTATTTATTTGTAAGTTGGCACGAATCTTGCTTAAATAAAAGTGAATCAAATTTTTAACTTATCGATCAGGAGATTTTATCATGGAACAGGATTGCGTTTTGATTTATTTGAAGCAGATTAATAAAATACCTCTTTTGTCTTCTGAGGAAGAGAACGAACTTTTGGAAAAAGCCGCAAATGGCGATAAACAGGCTAAAAATAAGATTGTAGAGGCTAATCTTCGTTTTGTAGTAAAAATTGCAAAAGAATACATGAACCGAGGTTTTGAGTTTGAGGATTTGATTGATGAAGGTAATGCCGGTCTTATGATTGCGGTAGATCATTTTAAGCCATCTATGGGCGTTCATTTTATAACATATGCCGTTTGGTGGATTCGTCAGGCAATCTCAAAGGCTATAAGTGAGAAAAGCCGTTCGATTCGCTTGCCACAGAACCGTGCTAACGATGTCGCTCAGATAGAGAAAGCTCGCCATTTTATTGGTACTGACAAGAATGAGGACGAGCAGATTAGGGAGATTGCAAAAGTTCTTAACCTTGATGCCATGCTTGTTAGGGAGCTTATTAATATCAACAGGGATATGAAAAGCCTTGACGCTCCTGTAGGTGATTATAACGGTGACTCTGCTTCGTTTGGAGATTTTATTGCTGATAATAAGAATGCAACTCCTGAGTCACAGGTTTTAAATAATGCAATGCATGATGACATTGAGTCTGTTCTTAGCTCTTTGAAACCTAAGGAAGAGAGAGTGCTTCGCTTGCGCTACGGTCTGAATGGAAATAAACCAATGTCTTTGAAAGAAGTCGGCGATGTTTGCGGTTTGACAAAAGAAAGAATCCGACAGATTGAGAAAAGGGCTATTTTGAACCTAAGACTTCCGTCAAGGAGCAGAAGGCTTGAGGCGTATGTTGCTTAAAGCCCTCTTGCTTCTGATTCTGAGAGAACTTGTGCAAAGGCATCTGCACGTGCTTTTTGCATGAGTTCGGAATCTTTTACGGGGTCTGCAATTTTGAACGTCAGCTCTCCTGATTGAGCGGTTCCTGTTATTTCGCCAGGACCTCGCATTTGTAAGTCCTGCTCTGCGATTTTAAAGCCATCTGTGCTTTCGCGCAACGCTTTCATTCGTTTTATGCCTGTTTCAGTAATATCCTTACGATAAACCAAAAAACAGTACGATTGAGCACTTCCTCGCCCGACTCGCCCTCGAAGCTGGTGCAAGGCCGCAAGCCCGAATCTGTCTGCCTGCTCTATGACCATGCATGTAGCATTTGGTACATCTACTCCGACTTCTACAACTGTCGTTGCAACGAGAATTTGAATCTTATTGGTCCTAAAATCTTCAATCGTCTTGTTCTGGGTGTCTTCATCAATACGGCTGTGTATTAGTCCTAGTTTGTATTCTTTATAGACTTTTGTTGAAAGATAGTCGAACATCTCCTCCGCGCTTTTTAGTGCTGATTTTTGATTTGTATGCTTATCTTCTGGAAAGCCTGCCGAATCTTCAGTTTCCAAATTATTTTCTATCGCTGGATAGACAAAGTAGGCCTGATGCCCCTCTGCAAGCTGTTTTCTTACGGCTTCGTAAGCATT
>CADCRJ010000068.1 GCA_902803735.1 uncultured Spirochaetaceae bacterium | reverse complement strand
TCCCAGCGGGAACCCATCCCGAAAAAAAGGCTTCCGCGCTTCGCTTGTGCAGATTTTTTTTCGGGCGTGGAACCCCGCTTCCGTTGATTTCTGAAATTTCAATCAAAACTCGACATTCGCCCTATTTGTTTCCAAATACTGCAGTATAATCTTTCACGAATTTTTCAATACCAATGTCTGTAAGTGGGTGATGAACCATCTGCTCGATAACTTTATATGGAACAGTAGCAATGTCAGCACCTGCAAGAGCACAGTCTGTTACGTGAATAGGATTGCGGATTGAAGCAGCAATAATTTCTGTTGTAATACCAGCAACGCTGAACATCTCTGCAATTGATCTTACCAAGTCAATTCCTGGCTCGCTTATATCATCAAGACGACCAAGGAAAGGCGAAACATAGCTTGCACCTGCACGAGCAGCGAGCAGAGCTTGGTTTGCAGAGAAAATCAAAGTTACATTTGTTTTGATTCCTTCCAAAGAAAGCTGGTGAACAGCCTTCAATCCCTCGACAGTCATAGGGATTTTTACAACCATGTTAGGATGGATAGCAGCAATTTCACGAGCCTCAGCAATCATATCCTCAGCTTTTGTTGTAGTAGCTTTTACCTCACCGCTGATTGGACCGTCTACAATAGAAGTAATCTCTTTGATTACTTCTTTAAAATCACGGCCCTCTTTTGCGATAAGAGAAGGGTTTGTTGTAACACCACAAATAACACCCATGTCATTAGCCTTGCGAATATCATCAACGTTAGCTGTGTCAATGAAAAACTTCATAATTTTTCCTCCAAATATTTTTTCGCCCCATCCAGAGCAGACATGCCATAAAAACATGACTGCCTCTGAATGGTTCTATTTTTAAGCACCATGATATTTTCCCACAAGATCATACCAAGGCTCTTTTTAACACCAAAAAGCTATAAAGCCCTGAATGCTTTTATTGCAGCGGCACGATCAGAAGCAGCAAAAATCGCGCTTCCAGAGACAAGAAGATTAGCTCCTGCCTCAACGCACCTAGGCGCAGTCGTTTCGAGCTTAACCCCGCCATCCACAGAGACAAACGGATTCACACCCTGTTTTTTACATTCTTCACTAAGCAAACGGATTTTATCAAGAACCTCATCCTTGAACGGCTGCCCTCCGTATCCAGGAGTAACACCCATAACAAGAATCAAATCAAGGTCATTCAAGTACGGATAAACAGAATCGATCGGCGTATCAGGATTTATAGCGACACCAGCATTACAGCCAAAAGATTTTATGGCTGCAATCGTTTTGGCTATATCACTCTGAGCCTCAATATGAAAAGTGATGCAACTCGCACCAGCTTTTACAAATGCTTCTATGTACTGCAACGGATGCGTTATCATAAGATGCACATCAAAATACACCTGCGGAAACTCTTTTTTTAAGCTCGCAAGCACAGGAATACCAAAACTGATATTATTTACAAAATGCCCGTCCATGACATCGAAATGAATCATATCAGCCCCAGCATTCAGAACTTCCCTGCAATCAAGACCCAATCTGGTAAAGTTTGCAGAGAGCACAGAAATACTAAGTTTTGTCATTACTTCTCCTCCGAAGTAATCGCAATCGCCAATTTGCAGTTTAAAAGCAGAAAAATATTGGTTCCACTTTCTAAACCAACTCAACTTCCTTAAATAGATCTGTCAGAAACTCTGTTAGTTTACGAACAGCTCTATTCATTCTACAACCTACTGCATTTATACGCAACGACTTATAACACCGTAAGACGCAAAATTTTCGCAAGACAGGAAAAAAGCCCTGATAAGGTTGCAGAACTTTATATCCGATAAAGAAATATGATTAAAACTGTAATTTTTGATTTAGATGACACTCTTTACAGTTATGTAAAAGCAAACAATAAAGCCTTCTCGCTTTTACAAAAATTTGTAGAGAAAAATTTTGGCTGGTCGCCAGAAGAATTCAAGAAAATGCATGACGATATGTTTCAGGAGCATTTAAGAACGATGGGTCCAATAGCAGCGGCACACAACAGGCTCATAAGATTTCAGGCGATTCTCGACCGCATGGAAAAGCCGTCTCATTACGCCCTTGAAATGCATGATTTGTACTGGAACGCACTAATCGAAGCTGCGGAGCTTTATGACAAAGTACCAGAGGTTTTAAAAGAACTAAAAGAAGCTGGATTAAAAATCGGAATCGGAACAAACATGACTTCGCTCATACAGTACAAAAAACTTGCAAAATTCAATGTACTGCATTTGTTTGATTTTATTGTCACCAGCGAAGAAGCGGGAATAGACAAACCCGACTCCAAATTTTTCAATTTTTGCCTGAAAAAAGCAAAATGCAAGCCCCAAGAGTGCCTTTTTGTAGGGGACAGCGAAGCCCACGACATAAAAGGCGCGCTGGGAGCAAACATAAAAGCGTTACAATTATACGAAGACAATGAAAACATAAAGATTTCAAATCTGTGCCCACAAACAACATGGGGCACATTTATTGAGGACTTAAAGAAGCTTTCTATCTTCGACCAAAATCCTCAAGATTCTGCAATCCACGCTTAAACTGTGGCACTCGGGCACAAGCGGTTGTATCAAGACCGCTTCTGTCACCTCGCTTAAGGAAGTGATAGCCAACGCCAGCAATCATTGCACCATTGTCGCCACAAAGCTTCAATGGTGGGAATATACATTGAATATCATCGCGTTCAGCAAGCAAAGCCCTGAGCCTAGAGTTAGCCGCGACACCGCCTCCTGCAACGACAGTCTTAAGTCCTGTATCCTCGACAGCCCTAAAAAGACGGCTTGTAAGCGTTTTGCACGCAGTTTCCTGAAACGCCGCACATATATTTGCATTCGTCTTCTCATAACCAGGACGAAGGAACATATCAGCCTGATGAATGACGGCGGTCTTTAATCCGCTGAACGAAACATCATAACGGTGTCCATCTTTTTTATCAATTTTTGCAACAGGGAACGCAAATGATTTAGCATCCCCCTCTTTTGCGAGCCTGTCAATTATAACGCCGCCAGGATAACCCAATCCATAAAATTTCGCAACCTTATCAAAAGCCTCTCCTACACTGTCATCGATTGTAGTACCAAGAACTTCAAGGTCATCAAAGCCGTTGACTTTTGCAATGATTGAGTGTCCGCCAGAAACCAAAAGACCAAGATAAGGATACGGAATGTCTCGTTCAAGATGAGCCGCATACAAATGCCCTAAAAGATGGTTTACGGCAACAAACGGCTTGTTCAAAGACCATGCAAACGTTTTTGCAAAAGTAAGTCCCACCAGCAAAGAGCCCATAAGTCCAGGACGGTTAGTAGCCGCAACTGCGTCAATCTCTTCAGGTGCAAGAGATGCCTCTGACAAAGCCTGACGAACTACTGGCAAAATCCACTCCGCATGCTTACGGCTTGCAATCTCAGGCACAACGCCTTTGTAAATCTGATGAAAAGGAATCTGCGTTGCAACAACGTTGCTCAAAATTTTTTTTCCATCTTCGACGATGGCACAAGCAGTCTCATCACAAGAAGATTCTATACCAAGAACTTTCATTTTTATTTCCTCATTTAGCTAAATTCAACGTACTGGGAGTTGCAAAGCGATAGCCCGCAGCTTTTATATAAGGATACATCTCAGAAAGAAGAGATGGAAGTATTTTAACGCTTTTATCGACATGCCCTATAACAATAGCATGACCATGAGCATTCGCATACGCAAGAGTCTCATACATTCTCTGAATCATTTTCTCGCGGTCAAGCTCATTGTCAAGATAAGGACCTGCTTTCTCAAAAATCGTCATGTCTCGCTCCAATGCGGCCTGAGGAGCCTTAGTCTGTGCAGTTGTCCTTGAATCAAGAAAATAGATTCCCGCCTCATCACAGACATCGAGAACTGCCCCAATTTTTATCACATTAGACGTAATCAGGGAACCTTCATGGTTATTCATGCCCTTTACACCAGAACCAAGCTCTGCAAGATTTTTCTTTAATACAGAGGCAATCTCATAGCTGGACATATCGTTACGGACAGCACCAGGTCCAGGGTCAAGGCTAAGGTTTGTAGCTTGCATCGGCTGGTGCAGAATCATTTCCTGCCCAGATTTTCGTACTACCTCAGCACATTTTTTTGTCTCAGGCAAGCCCGGAAGCACTGCTATTGTAACAGGAAACGGAAGAGAAGTATACATTTTGGTATTAGCTGCACTTCGTCCCGCATCATCAATAACGATCACTATTGTAGCACCGTTTTTTGCGGCTGGAATCGAAAAAGGCGATTTTTTAACCTGCTCTTGCACTTTCTCTGTTTTTATTGGAGGCTCAACCATTGCAAGCAATGCCGAAGACTCTTTGCTTTTTACAGGCTCAGCAGTTTTTGCACTAGCGACAGGCTTTGCTGCAGTCGATTTTTTTTCGGTAGCAACATTCTTTTTTGCAGAGTCAGCAACCTTTTCTGTTTGCACAATTTTCTTCTGTGGTTCCGTTTTTTTAACAGACTCTGCAACTTTAGGAGTCTCGGATTTTTTTACACTATCAGCAATTTTCAAAGAATCCTGTTTAGATTCTTTTTTTTGCTCAGTTTTAACATTCTCAACTGAGTATGCACTTTTTTGCACAGTCGGTAAAACTTCTGCCACAGGCTCATCTTTAGCCGAAGTCACAGCAGACTTCTCGGCAGGTAGCAGAACAATCTCCGACTTGCTAACCTTTGGCTTGTCAGCAAGCTTATTGCTTACTTTGTCAAGCTCAGGTTCAGCAGCAGGAATATTGTCTACATTTTTAGACATCTCATCCGAAACATTCAGTCGCGGTTCTTGAGGAGCAAGCTCTGCAAAATTCACAGGGTCTTGCGTTTTTGGTTCCGCAGTTACAACTGGCTGCACAGCCTCATCGTCATTTACAGAGCTTAATATAACGCTCAAAAAAAGGCTCAGAATGCAGACAGAGCAAATAGCGGCAGTCATTATGTAAACTTTCTTCATAGAAAGCTTTACTTTGGGAAACTTCGATTTTTTTGTTTTCTTTGTTTTTGAGGATTTTTCAGCCATAAAAGTGAATCTATTTTATTCACTTCGCAACTTTTACACAATGGAGCAGTTGCAATAAGCAAATTATCCTACAAACTCTGTAATTTTTTTAAGACGCCTTACAGCCCTTATCTCCATCTGCCGTACAGTCTCGGCTGAAACACCAAGCGACTGACTGAGTTCTCGCAAAGTAGCAGAATGGTTGCTTCTGTCAAGGTTATATCGACTACGAACAACCAGCCGCTCACGAGCAGAAAGCTTACTAAGCATGGTCTCAATAAATTTTTTATCAAGTTCCTCAAAGAAAATTTCTTCAGGATTATATGTATCATCAGGAATCAAATCGCCGATTGTAGAAGAATCCTCAGAACCAACAGCCCCGCACTCAATATCAAGGCTTGTTACTGTGTACGAATATCCAAGGATTTCTGCAATCTCAGACTCTGGCAAAGCCGTAAAAGCTGCAAGTTCCTGTCGGGTTGGTTTTCGTCCATATTCCTGAGCAAAGAGCAGCTCTGAATTCTCTATCATGCGGATTCGTTCCTTGCGTTTCTGAGGAACGTCAATTATGGATGTCTTATTCTGAACAAAACGAATCATATACTGAAAAATCCATGCATACGCATAGGTAGAGAACCTTGTGTTGAACGAATAGTTGTATTTTGCAGCTGCCGCCATTAATCCAAAATTACCTTCTTGGATTAAATCCATAATTGAAAATTTGTACGAAGCAGAAAATTTTTTTGCTACACAAACAACAAGGCGTAAATTTGCTTGAACCAACTTGTTCAGAGCAGCTTTATTTCCTTGCTGAATCTCTTTCGACAGATTCTGCTCCTCTTCTGCTGTTAGAAGTTTGTACTTTTTTATCTCTCGCTGATAGTTTTCAAAAATTTCCATTTTAGTACTCCTTTATCAAACTTACTAGCAAGAAACGTGCCAACTTTTAAACAGGCCTACTAAAACGAATTTATTTACTTATAATACAATGAAATAAATTTTATCAACCAAATATTATTGATTAAAAAGAAAATCTAAAGTGAATACTTTTTTATACATCCCGATTTATTTTAAACTGTATATTTTTTTCGACACTTAAAATACGCAGAATCGAAGTTTCAGAAATCAAAACTCGACATTCAAACTATAAGATTCCTTTCAGCCTTCGTTTACGCTCATACATATTTTTATCAGCCCTCTCAAATACAACTGCATAGCTTTTATCTTGCTCTGGCGAGAATTCCGCAAATCCGCTTGAGATAACAATTTTTCCTTCTTTTCGATTTTTATCAATCTCAAGCTCAAACTTGCTTATCAATTCTTGCCTGTGCTCATAATCACACCCATAAAGGAACGCCACGAACTCATCGCCGCCTATACGATAGACAGGGCTGTGCTTAAAGCTGTTGCAAATCATGGAGCTTGCAGCCCTTATGAATCGGTCACCCTCATCATGCCCCTTTGTATCATTTACGTTTTTTAAGCCGTTTACATCAAATACGATAAGGGCAAATTTTTTAAGGAATCCATCCTCAATACGTCGGTCAAGCCCATCCACATCTTCCATGTAAGCAACTTTATTCTTAACTCCTGTAAGCGGATCTGTATAAGCCAGCAGCCTAGTAGAGCCTAGCTCAACTTCCTGAATACGTTCAACAGCAAGCAGTTTTTCAAGCTCCTCGCGATGAGAATCTTTTTCATCCTCAAGAACAAACGTATGCAAAAGGCTAGTTCCAATCATGTATCCAATAGCATAGAACGGCATGAGAGGGTAAACTATTTGCAACGTTAAGAATATT
>CADCRJ010000067.1 GCA_902803735.1 uncultured Spirochaetaceae bacterium | reverse complement strand
CAAGGATATAACCTGCGAGAATTCCCTGAATGAACGGAATCAGTTTTCCTATCTTGCTGCCGTAAGTTGAGCACATCATTGTTACTGCAAGAGTTACAAGACCGCAGATAAGCGATACGTAGGTGCTTCCTGTGCTTACGCTTGGTGTCATAAGATTGCTTACGGCGTTGCCAGAAAGGCTTAGTCCGATGATTGCTACGGTTGGTCCGATGATTACAGGAGGCATCAAGCGGTCAATCCATTTTATGCCACAGAATTTTACGAAAATTGCTATGATAATGTAGACGATTCCAGCCATCCCAGAGCCAATGATAAGTCCCCAGTAGCCGATTGTTACAGAGGTAGCTCCTGCAAAGGCACTGCACATTGAGCCTATAAAGGCAAATGAACTGCCTAAGAACACAGGGCTAAGGCTTTTTGTAAAAATAAGGTAGATAAAAGTTCCGACGCCTGCACCAAAAAGTGCCGCTGAAGCGGTAAGACCGTTCCCTACGATAGCAGGAACGGCGATTGTTGCAGCGATAACTGCAAGCAGCTGCTGTACGGCAAATAAAAATACTTTGCCGAAACTTGGCTTGTCTTTGATTCCGTAAATCAAATTCATTTTTTAGCTCCATTTTGAGTTGAATTTTTTTCGTTACAATAATACTGATAAACATCAAAAAATTCAAATATATAGAATATCGAGTTTTGTTGCAAAAAATATGCATAAAAATACAATCAATCCTAGTGAAAGCTTGTATTTTTATGCATAAATATGCTATTCTCATAAAAAATGAGAGTGTTTCAAACTGTAATGGGCATCTAAAACTCTGACAATTGAAACTGACTCAAATTTATACCGAAAGAGGGCTATGATGAAACTTTGGGATTCAGGTGCATTCTTAGAGAATGGAAAGTTGGTTGCAAAAAAGGATGGGGACGCTTTAGGCGGGGCTAAAAAGACTATCGCTTACTCAATTTTGCAGAAACACAACACGAGCGGGGACGCTTCAAAGCTTAAGATTAAATTCGACAAGATTACGTCCCACGACATTACTTATGTTGGAATTATTCAGACTGCCCGTGCGTCAGGTCTTGAGAAATTCCCGATTCCTTACGTTCTTACGAACTGCCACAATTCTTTGTGCGCTGTCGGCGGAACAATCAACGAGGATGACCACATGTTCGGTCTTACCTGTGCCCAAAAATATGGCGGAATTTACGTTCCTCCGCATCAGGCCGTAATTCATCAGTTTGCCCGCGAAATGCTCGCTGAGTGCGGTGCGATGATTCTTGGCTCTGACAGCCACACGCGTTACGGTGCGCTCGGTACTATGGCGATTGGAGAGGGCGGCGGCGAGCTTGCAAAGCAGCTGCTCGGAAAAACTTACGATGTTAACTATCCAGGAGTTGTTGCGATTTATTCGACTGGAACTCCTGTTCCGGGCGTTGGTCCGCAGGACGTTGCGCTTGCAATCATCAAAGAAGTGTTCGCTTCGGGCTTTGTAAAGAACAAGGTGATGGAATTCGTAGGCCCTGGAGTGGCAAATCTTTCTGCTGATTTTAGAATCGGAATTGACGTTATGACAACCGAAACAACTTGTCTTTCTTCAATTTGGGAAACTGACGGAAAGGTTGAGGAATGGTACGCGATTCACGGTCGTCCTTCTGCATACAAAAAACTTCAGCCGGAGAACGGTGCTTATTACGATGCCGCAATCGAGATTGATTTGAGCGAAATCCGCCCGATGATTGCCATGCCGTTCCACCCAAGCTGCGCATATACAATCGAAGAAGTCAACAAGAATTTGATGGACATTCTTTCAGAGACAGAAAAACGCGCAAAAGTCAGCTTTGGCGACAAGGTTAACTTTACGCTCAAAAATAAAGTGATTGACGGAAAACTCTACGTTGACCAGGGAATCATTGCTGGATGTGCGGGAGGCGGTTTTGAGAACATTTGTGCCGCTGCCGATATTTTGAAGGGCAAGGACACTGGAAACGGAAAGTTCGTCTTAAGCGTTTACCCGGCTTCTATGCCTGTTTACATGGAACTTATGAAGAACGGCGCACTTGCGGCCCTTGTTGATACTGGTGCTGTCGTTAAGACTGCATTCTGCGGTCCTTGCTTCGGTGCGGGCGACACTCCTGCGAACGGTGCGTTCTCTATCCGACATTCTACGAGAAACTTCCCGAACCGCGAAGGCTCTAAAATCCAGAACGGTCAGCTTTCTTCCGTCGCGCTCATGGACGCTCGCTCAATCGCGGCTACAGCGGCAAACAAAGGATTCCTTACTCCTGCGACTGAATTTGACGTTGACTTTAGCGGAAAGAAATATTTCTTTGACAAGACGATTTACGAAAAACGCGTTTACGATTCAAAAGGCGTGGCTCACCCAGAAGTTGAGATTCAGTTCGGCCCGAACATTAAAGACTGGCCTGCAATGAAGCCACTTTCGGACGACCTTCTCGTAAAAGTCGTTTCAGAAATCCATGACCCGGTTACAACAACAGACGAGCTTATTCCTTCTGGCGAGACTTCTTCGTTCCGCTCGAATCCGCTTGGACTTGCCGAGTTCACTTTGAGCCGCAAAGACCCAGCTTACGTTGGAAGGGCAAAGGCTGTTCGCGACGGAAGCGACGAGGTTAAAGCCGAGGTTAAGGCTGTTGAATCTGCTTTGGCAAAGGCTAAACCAGAGTTCGCTGGTCGCGCGGAGAAGGCGGGACTTGGAAGCACGATTTTTGCCGTAAAGCCAGGCGACGGTTCTGCCCGCGAGCAGGCTGCAAGCTGCCAGAAAGTTCTTGGCGGCTGGGCTAACATCGCGAACGAGTACGCTACAAAACGTTACCGCTCGAACCTTATCAACTGGGGAATGCTCCCGTTCATTTACAAGGACGGCGATAAGAATCTTCCGTTTGCGAACGGCGATTACGTGTTCATTCCAGAAGTAAAGAAGATGATTTCTGAAAAACTGCCTTCCGTAAAAGCCTATGCCGTAAAAGCAGACGGTACTGTGAACGAGTTTGAGCTTTCTGTCGGCGAACTCACCGACGACGAGCGCAAGATTATCCTCGCAGGATGTTTGATTAACTTCTACAAAAACTAATAACTGAAAAAAAAGCTTGCTTCAGACGGAGCAAGCTTTTTTTTAGTGTTTTACTTTACAGCCCAGAAATAGGCGTTCTCATCAAGATAATCAACAATATCTTCCAATGTTGAGTCATCTCCAAGCTCAGCAATCTTTTCAACTGTTTTCTTTGCTGCCTCAAACTCTTCCTGATGCGGGTGATGAAAAATAACCTCATCAACACCAGAAATCATTGCTGCCAAAAGCTGGCATACGTAGATAAGCTCATAGTTGTTGTGGAATGAGCCACAACCCCAGTTTCCTGTGTGAATTGCTGTTGTCTTTTTGCCGTGCAGTGCGTCCATTTGCTTTGCTGAGCTGAATGCGCACAAAGCTACTTGAACGGCATATAAAAGCTCCTGTTCTGTGTATTGTCCCTTTCCGTCGCAAGGTGCAGCAGCCGCAATAAAATTGTGTCTTTCCGTGTTCTTTGTCGGAACAATAGCCTTGTTGAGAAGTTCCATAGGACTTTCGCAGAAATTCTCGCTGTATATAGAATGTTTTTCACCGTTAACATTCACATAGCCGTTTACGTCAAACCACTGCGGAACATTCTCCAAAAGGAACGGAAGAGGCTTTATGTTTGTCTCTACGGATGTTTCTGGCTCCATGCCGAAAATGTCGCTCTCGTCCAAAAATTCAGTTACTGAGCCCATGAGCGGGTGTTCCATTACCTGAACCTTGTCCTGAGAGAACAAGTCGCTGCCGTATAGTCCGAACAACAAAAAGCTGGTGAAGTTCATCCACCAAACATTACGATCATTGGTGATTTTGTCCGTATATCTATAGTGTTTGTCTTCGTCTATTACTATTTTGAGCTTCGATTTTTTTAGCGAAGAAAGAGCCAGCGTCTTGCTGTGCTTATAACACCAGCGAGAAAGTAGGATTTTTCCTGAGTCGCTTTTATGAGATGCCTGCTCTTGCTCAAAAAATGTTCGTTTCCTTTTGTCTCCGAATATCGGCGGGTATTCGTCCAACAGCATTTTGACAGGAAGCGTCAAAGCTCCTACCAGTTCGGCGTATTCTAATTGAGTAAAAGAACTTGTGTCTTGCATGATGTACCTCCTGAAGTTTCCCCAATTGGACTTTATGACAGTATAAAGGTTTTTTTTGGAATTGCAAGCTATAAAAAAAATTGTAAAAAAATATGCATATTTTTTGCATATTTATGCAGTTTTTTATTGTGCAATAAAAATTAAATCTTTATACTTTGAATTATGAGCAAGATCCAGATGAAAAATGCCATTGCTGAACTCGATGGCGATGAAATGACAAGAGTTCTTTGGGCAGTTATAAAAGATAAGCTGCTTCTCCCATTTGTTGACCTGAAGACTGAATATTACGATTTGGGTCTTAAAAACCGTGACAACACAGATGATAAAGTTACTTACGAGTCAGCTGATGCGATCCGTCGTTTGCAGGTTGGCGTAAAATGTGCGACTATCACGTCAAACGCAGCCCGCGTAAAGGAATACAACTTGAAGCAGCTAACACCGTCTCCAAACGGAATTATCCGCGGTGAGCTTGATGGTACTGTATTCCGTACACCTATTTTTGTAAAGAACATCCAGTGCAATGTTACTAGCTGGAAAAAGCCGATAGTTCTTGGCCGCCACGCTTACGGCGATGTTTACAAGAACTGCGAGATAAAAACTGATTGTCCTGGCAAAGCAGAGCTTGTATTTACAGGCGAGGACGGAAAAGAAATCAGAAAGACAATCCAAGTTATGAAAGGTCCTGGAATTATTCAGGGAATCCATAACCTTGACAAGTCTATTGAGAACTTTGCCCGCTGTTGCTTTATGTATGCATTGGACCAGAAAATTGACTGCTGGCTCGGAACCAAAGATACAATCTCAAAGACTTATGATGGAAATTTCAAGGAAATTTTCCAGAGAATCTATGATAGCGAATTCAAGGAAAAATTTGAAAAAGCAGGAATCGAGTATTTCTATACGCTGATTGATGATGCCGTTGCTCGCATTATGAAGAGCGAGGGCGGAATGCTTTGGGCATGCAAGAACTATGATGGCGATGTAATGAGCGATATGATTGCAAGTGCCTGTGGTTCTCTTGCTATGATGACTTCCATTTTGGTAAGCCCGAACGGTGCGTTTGAGTATGAGGCTAGTCACGGTACGGTTCAGAAGCATTACTACCGCTATCAGGCAGGAGAAAAAACCTCAACAAATCCTGTCGCGTTGATTTTTGCTTGGACTGGTGCATTGGCAAAAAGGGCGGAGCTTGATAATACCCCTGAGCTTGCGGAATTTGCACGCAAACTTGAGAAAGCTACGCTTGACACAATCGAGGATGGTTTTATGACTGGCGACCTTGCCCGTCTTGCTGTTCCTGCCGCAAATAAAGTGTTGAATTCGTGGGAATTCATAGACGAGATTGCAAGCAGATTGTAGTGATGTCTAACGGGACGTGTTTGCCCCAAAAAGAAAACACGCCCAATTACACTAAGTAATTATGGGCGTGTTTTTATGCTCGAAAAGATTTTAATTAGTCAACATAGAATGACACGTCATCTTTGAAAAAAACTTTCATTCCTCGTTTTTCAAAGAAATCTGTAACAAATGCTTTTACATTCTCATCGCATTTTTCAATTGTAAAGAGATGTCCCTCACAATAGTCATGAAAATGCAACCTAAGAGAAAAAAGCCTGTCTACATCCTTTCTTAGTTTTATAACATCGTCATAAGATACGTTTCTCATTGTTCCCCCAAAAGCTTGTATAATATTTTATATAAACATTCAGCTTCTTCTTTTGTTATAGTGACGCACGTTCTCATCTGCTCAGGAATTGCAGCAGCTTTTTCTTTCAAAGCTTCGCCCTCTTCTGTAATAGCAACCATCACTACGCGTTCATCGGAGGTTTCTCTTACTCTTGTTACAAGACCTTTTTCCTCCATGTTTTTCAAAAGAGGTGAGAGCGTTCCTGTATCAAGATATAGCTTCTTTCCTAATTCGCCAACTGTAAGTTTTTGATACTCCCACATAACCATCATAACAATGTACTGTGTATATGTGAGATTTAACTTCTTGAGAATCGGCGTGTATTTTCTGAGTATTTCCCGTGAAGCAGCATAGAGCGGAAAACACAGCTGATTCTCAAGTTTTAGAGTGTCAAAGTTTTTTTCCATAACTCTTATTGTTTTGCAAAAGAAACAAGAGTTTCCTTACTTTGTCCTCCGATAGTCTGAGCGACAACTTCCCCGTTTTTGAACAAGAGAAATGCCGGAATACTCATAATACCGAATTTTTGCGCAAGGTCTCCCTCTTCGTCAACATTAACTTTGCCGACTTTGAGCGATGCTTCTTCTTCTTTTGCGATTTCAGCAACAACTGCTCCCATCATTCTGCATGGTCCGCACCAAGGTGCCCAGAAATCGATTAAAACAGGTTTGTCAGATTTTAATACTTCTGATTCAAAATTCTCAGCAGTAATTTTAAGCTCCATAATAATACCTCCATAGGTTGATGTCTATAGGCGAGCAATAAAAAATTTGTGATTTTTTAATTGCTGCCTTTGCGTATGAAATTTATAGCAGTCAATCCTGCTTTTGTTCCTTCGTAAACAGCCTTGCTTACTTGCAAAAGTCCGCCCGTTGCGTTTCCGCAGGCATAAATTCCAGGAATGTTTGTTTCCGCAGAATCATTTATTGTGATGCTGTCTCCTTTTAGCTGTAATCCCAGCGTTTTTGCAAAGTCCGCAGCACCGGCCTCTCCAAGTGCTATAAAAATGCCGTCCGTTTGGATTGTGCTTCCGTCTTCCAGCTTTATTCCAGAGACCTTCGCATCGCCTTGAATCTCTGCGATTTTCTTTGTTTCGATTGGAAATTTTCCATCGCAAGCCGTTTGCAAGTCGTTGCATTCAGCTCCGTTCGTAAATATTTTTACACTTTTTGCTACAGGCTGTAAAACTTGTGCCTCTGTAAGGGCAAACTTGCCGTTTCCGATGATAATAACGTCTTTGTTTCTGTAGAAAAACGCGTCACAGATTGCACAGTAACTTACGCCCTTGCCCTCAAAGGTTTCGATTCCCTTTATAAGCGGGCGGAGTTTTTTGTTGCCTGTCGCAATTATAACGGTTTTTGTCGGAATCTTCTCGCTTGTTGTCTCTACCACAAAGGTCATGTCATCAGACATTTGGATTCCTGTTACTTCTGACTGGCGAATCTCGACGCCGAGGTTCTTTGCCTGTTCCAGTCCGTTTTTGTAAAGTTCAGGTCCACTTATGCCGTTTGGAAATCCGTAGTAATTTTCTATTTTAGTGGCTTTGTCAAGGGCACTTTCTTTTGCATAAAGTACGGCTACAGAAAGATTTGCTCTTTTTGTGTAAAGTGCAGCAGATATTCCTGCTGGACCGCCTCCAATTATTGTGACATCAAACATAGAAAACTCCTTAAAATTCCGCAGTTGCGGTAGTGTAAGAGGGGAGTCCTTTTTTAAGGTAACTTTTTAGACCTAAGGCTTAGACCCGACTTAATCTTATTTATGAATCTAGTATATTGTATCAAATATAATTTTGTCAATTAGAGGAAACGATTTATTGCAAAGAAATTATTCCTCCCCATGGGATTCCAAAATTCTTGCACATTTCTTTGTATTCAAATTCCTCTTCTTTTGTTGCGGATGTTACAAAAAATGACATATCAGGAACGTCGTCGCTGTAACTGCCATTAGCCAATTGGTCGCTGTCGCTTGCTTCTGACTCAATTTTTAGGGCTTGGTTCGATACGCCGTCCCTGCTGTCTATTATCCTTATGCTGCTCCCTGCCGCCCTTGCAAATACGTCAGCAACGTGTGTAAAGTGCGTGCATCCAAGAATAATTGTATCGCAGTCATTTTGCTTGAAAAAATCCAGGGCGGGCGTTACTGCCTTGATTTTGTCTTCTTCTGTTGCCGTAAAAAGGTTGTGCTCTATAAAAGCGATTAAATCAGGGTCTCCTCTTGAAAAGACCGAGCAGTCAGACGCAAAATCTTCTATAAGCTTCTGGCAGTAGGGATGCTGCACAGTCGCATTTGTGGCGAGCAAGCCGATTTTCTTGTTTTTTGTCACTTTTGCGGCGAGCTTTATAGCAGGAACTGTTCCTATGAGCGGCAGGGCAGGGAAGAGCGTCCTTAGCTGAGATAATGCCGTTACCGATATTGTGTTGCAGGCAATAACAACTACCTTCGGATTCCATTTCTTTATAATCAGCTCAATCGCAGCTTTTGCACATTCAGTTACTT
>CADCRJ010000066.1 GCA_902803735.1 uncultured Spirochaetaceae bacterium | reverse complement strand
GAATAAAATGTAAAATTCTCCATAGTGTGTGGTCTCCTTGAAAATTCCGTGAAAGCGGTTTAAATGAATATAATGGTATCTCAAAAAACTAAAGTTTTCGAGACTTCCGTAGCGAATAATCAAGAGATAAAATCCCATAAAAGTAATTTTACCTCTTCCGTACAAAAAAATGCCGCATCTACCATATTAAGGTAAGGCTGCGGCAATAGTGGGATAGAATTAAAATAAGGCTTGTCTTATAAAAAAAATAGAAGATTTTTATTGAAAATTGCCCATTTTTTGCTATTATGAGAGTTGACGGTACAAATTTTCATGGAAAGAGAAATAATCAAATACCCGAATATTCATGGAGTCTCATTTACTGATAAAGGAATTCCCGAAGTCTTTCCTCCGCATTGGCATAATGACGCTGAATTTCTGCTAGTAATGAAAAAAGGGTGCAAGTACAGGATTGATGGAGCTGTTTTTGAGGGTGATGTCGGTGATGTCATACTTGTTTGGCCTAGGGAGCTTCATGAGGTCTTGCATAATCCCAAAAATGGCGTTGTTTTTATACAATTTTCCTCCTATTTAATGGAAAGCAATTCAGATTTTGCGGCTGCCTCTCATTTTTTGCATGAATGTCACATCATAAAGCGTGCTGATAATTCTGAGCTTACAGAGAAAATAACGGAATTGTTTTGCAAAATCCGTGATATACATGATAAAAAATGCTATTTTACAGAAACTCGTTGCAAGCTGTTGGTTTATGAGATTCTTTTGCTTATCGGAGAGTTTATTTTAAAAGAACATTGCAACAGTCTTAGAGATGAGAGATTTTCAGACAGGGCATGGGATTACGTCCGTTTTGCTTGCAGCTACATTTCTGAGCACTCGGCAGAGAATATTACGCAGGCAGAGGTTGCCGAAAAAACGGGCTTGAGTCCGTATTATTTTTCAAAGCTTTTCAACGAATACACAAAAATGTCTTTTCCGTCGTATCTTGCAAAAATTAGGATTCAGAACGTTATAAATCTCTTGGCGAATACAACCCGCTCCGTTACGAATTGTGCGCTTGAATCAGGATTCCAGTCCACTACGACTTTCAACAAGCTTTTTATGGAGTATACAGGAACCAGTCCCCGCGAGTATCGCAAGCTTTTGAAAAAGAACATGTAGGGCGATACTTGCAATGTTTGTACTTTGTGGAATTGAAAATTCGACAAATTGGGCAAGCCGTTGTATTCTATTTATAGGAGGCTTGTTATATGTCTAAAACAGCTATAATTACTGGTGGCTCACGTGGTATTGGCCAGGCAATGAGCGAAAAACTCGGCGAGCTTGGATATAACGTTGTAATCAATTATCGAAGTGACTCTTCTAAAGCTCTTTCTGAAAAACTTGCAGCGGATATTGCAAGCAAGTATAAGGTTGGAACGCTTGTGGTGCGTGCAGACGTAAGCAAGTATGAGGACTGTGAGAATTTGGTCAAAGCTGCTGTTGATAAATTCGGCGATAATATTGATGTTCTTGTAAATAATGCAGGAATAACAAATAACAGCAATTGGATTGACATTACGCACGAAGCTTATGAGAGAGTAATAGCGACAAACCTCATGAGCGCGCTTCACATGACTCATCTTGTTCTTCCGCACATGATTAATCATTCCTCAAAGAAATCTCAGTGCGTTATTGTTAATACTTCTTCTGTCGGTGGTATGACAGGCGTAATTAATCAGGCTGATTATTGTGCATCAAAATCTGGTTTGATTGGTTTGACCAGAGCTCTTGCCCTTGAATTTGCAGGTCGCGGGGTTCGTGTAAATGCTATTGCTCCAGGAATGATTATGACTGATATGCTTCGTGGTGTGAATCAAGACGAACTGAACGCACTTGCTTCAACAATACCAGAGGGATATATCGGTAACGTATCAGACATTGCAGGTGCTCTCGCTTATATTCTGACTGCTCCATATTTGACTGGTCAGGTAATATCGCCTAACGGCGGCTTTGTATTGCAGTAAGGCAGAGATAACAAGGGGGTGTTCCCCCTTGCAGAAATATTGACGTGTTGAGCCGCTTAGTTAGACTTGAACTCTGGAAGCCAGATTTTTGGGTTCCAGACAATCTGATAGCGGTAATCGCCTTCTTTGACAGGTTTTAGCTGCTCAGAAAAATAAGTGATGTCCTGCTTTTGTCCGAGATAATGTCTCAAATACTCATCCTCGCCAGTTTTCACAACAATTTCGATGTCGCCGTCCCTGTCAACCTGAACATGGCAGTAGCCCTCGCAGGCAAAAACATTTTCGCCAAGTCTGACGTTGTAAAAAACAACTCTTCTGTATGTCTTGAAGTTGCCTTCTTTCATCTCCAACTTATTTACAGTCACAGCGTATTCGGACTGATATTTTGCAGATTTTGCTTCCCTGTTGTAATTGGCTTCTGCCATAAAATTTCCGCAGCCAGCAAGTAAAAGACTTGCAAGAATGGTTGCTGCAAATAAAATCTTTCGCATTTTATGCACCCCTACATTGATTTTTCTTGCATTTTATAAAAAACATTGCATTTCATCTATAAAAAAGCGTATCTTGTCTAAAAAATCTTTTTCTTATATTCAGTTTGTTCTATTATCCAAGGCGAGGTATTTAAGATGGTTAGTAAAGAAGAATTAAAAAAAGAATTGGTGGCACTTGGTGTTGAGAAAGGTATGATTCTTGAGGTTCATACTTCTTTGAGCAGTTTTGGAATGTTGGAAGGTGGTGCCACGACTGTAATCGATACGTTAAAAGAGCTTGTCACAGAAGATGGCAGTATTTTTATGCCTGCTCTCCGTTTGTCTAAAGAGCTTCCGCTTACGGATGAGGACAAAAAAATGGGGCTTACAGTAAAAATCAAAATCCTTGAACGGGATGTGGACAGAACCGCTATGGGAATTGTAGCAGACACTTTCCGCAAATTGCCAGATACTTATACTGGTACAGATGTTATAAGCACGAGCGGGTGGGGTAAGCACGGCAAGGAAGCTCTCTCTGGCGGGCTTCGCTATGCGATTGACAACGGAGGAAAAGCCCTGCTGTTTGGAGTTGACATCTACAAGCTTACTGCAATGCACTACATGGAAGAAATTACTCCAAAAGAGATAAACGACACATTCGCTCCAAGCGAGGATGTCCAGAAAAAGTACCCGCCAAGCGAGTGGTTCATAGAGACAGGACATCCGCCAGTAAAGGCTTGGTACACGATTCAGAGAAAAGCGTATGAGAAAGGACTGATAAAAGAAGTTATGATTGGCAGTTGCAAAGTAATGTTCTTTGACATTTGGGACGTAGTTTCAATTTATCAGGATGAACTTAAAAACAATCCCTTTGAGCTTTGGGGAATGAAAAATCCTAATGCGGCTAATAGTTGACCTGCTTGTTCCACTAAAAGCTGTGATTGACAGAATTCATAAAAGCGAGAAAATACATTTTGGAGAAAAATAAAAATGGAAAAGATTATTGAGACAGAAAGACTTGCGTTGAGAAAATATGTACTAGACGATTTTGATGCACTTTTTGAGATTATGTCTGACCCAGAGACAATGCAACATTATCCAGCCCCATTTAGTGAAGAGAAAACCCGTGTTTGGATTACATGGAACCTTGAGAATTATGAAAAATACGGCTTTGGACTTTGGGCTGTTGTCTTAAAAGAGACAGGCGAGTTCATTGGGGACTGTGGAATTACAATCCAGAACATTGACGGTGATATGCTCCCTGAAATTGGCTACCACATTCACAAAAAATACTGGAGGAGGGGCTTCGCAAAAGAGGCTGCAAGAGCCGTTCGTGACTGGGTTTTTACCAACACCAGCTATGACAAAATCTATTCTTATATGAAGTACACAAATGTAGGTTCTTACTCTACGGCGATTTCAAATGGCATGAAGAAAGTTAAGGAATATCCAGACCCAAAGAACACTATTTCCTATGCCTATGCAATTAGCCGTGATGAATGGAAAAACTTGGACGAAAAATGGAAGTAATGGACGTAAACGGAATTGAATATAAAATAATCAAGCTGCTCGGAAAGGGCAAGGGCGGGTATTCCTACCTTTCAGAGCGTGATGCTTCTCTTTTTGTGTTAAAGCAGATTCATCACGAGCCGTGCAGCTATTATCAGTTCGGAAATAAAATTGAGGCAGAAAAGCGAGATTATGAGCGGCTCAAAAATGTCGGAATTCGTATTCCTAAAATGCTTGACGTTGATACTAGAAACGAGCGGATTCTAAAAGAGTACATTGAGGGCGAGACTATTTACGAGCTTGTAAAAAAAGACCTTGTGAAGCCTGAATATTTTGCTCAGATAAAAGAAATGTGCTCTTTGCTTTATCCTGCTCACATAAACATTGACTATTTTCCGACTAATTTTGTGGTGCAAAATTCTTTGCTCTATTATATAGACTTTGAATGCAACGATTATATGGAAGAATGGAATTTTGAGAACTGGGGAATCAAATATTGGTCAAAGACACCAGAATTCATCAAATATGAGGAGGAACATTAGGATGAGAATAATTGAAAGTTGTGCTGAATGTCTCTATAACAAACAAAAAAAGCTCTCCAATGACAGTTCGTATTTGAATGAAATTAAATCAATAATCGATACGAGGGGTGCGGATGATTCAGCTCCTTATCTGGTGTACCTTTTTAACCGCGTCTACGAAAAGCATTTTGGAAAAAAGGCTTCGTTCAAGGAAATAAAGACCCATTACAACAATCTTGTGCTTTCAATGGAAGATGAGCTGAGACACAAAATAAACTCTTCTGATACCCCTCTCGCAACTGCATTGATGTATGCGAGAATTGGAAACTACATAGACTTTGCCGCTTTGGATAAAGTGGACAAGGATACATTTCTTGCAATGTTTGAGACCAACGCATTTAACGAGAAGGACAAAAAGACCCTGGAATCTTTTGTCTCTCAATGCAGCAAAGCAAAAAACTTCCTTTTGCTTGCGGACAACTGCGGCGAGATTGTCTTGGACAAGCTTTTTATTGAGCAGCTAAAAAAAGCGTTCCCGAACCTTGCCGTTACGGTAATGGTTAGGGGCGGTGAAGCCATGAACGATGCTACTGTAGAGGACGCGGAGCAGGTAGGTCTTGAAAAAGTCGCTCGGGTGCTTTCAAATGGCTACGCAACCGCAGGAACGATTTACAAAATGCTCCCGATTGAGGCAAAAAAAGCCTTTGACGAGGCAGATGTAATTCTTGCAAAGGGGCAGGGAAACTATGAGTCTCTCTATGAGCAGGGGTTTCATGTTTTTTACTCGTTCTTGTGCAAGTGCGAGCTTTTTACTAGTCGTTTTAACGTTCCGTCGCTAACGGGAATATTTATAGAAGAATAAAGTTATTCGGCAGTGCAGTACCGAACAACAGGGGGCAATTTATGAAAACAATCGGACTTATTGGTGGAATGAGCTGGGAAAGCACAATCACTTATTATGAGATTCTGAACAAAGAGGTTGTAAAAAAGCTTGGCGGTTTTCACAGCTCAAAAATTATGATGTACAACGTAGACTTTGCCGAGCTTGAAGAGAATATGTCTAGTGGCAACTGGGACGGCAATGCGCAGATTCTTTCTGATGCGGCAAAACGTCTGGAAGGCGCGGGGGCTGATTTTATAGTGATTGCTACGAACACGATGCACAAGCTCGTCCCTCAAATTGAAAAGAGAATAAAAATCCCTGTACTGCATATTGCTGATGCTACGGCTTCTTGCATAAAGCGTGACGGGCTTAAAAAGGTCGCTCTGCTTGGCACAAAATTTACTATGACACAGGATTTTATCACATCTAGGCTTAAATCTGCGGGGCTTGAGATTTTGATTCCAAACGAAGCGGACATCGAAATCGTGAACAACGTAATTTTCAACGAGCTGTGCCTTGGAAAAGTCCTGGATTCTTCTCGTTCAGAATACCAGCGGATTATTGCAGAAATGAAGAGTCAGGGAGCCGAGGGAGTAATCTTGGGCTGTACAGAAATCGGAATGCTTATAAGCGATAAAGACAGCGTGCTTCCGACTTATGATACGACAATCATACACGCCACAGAGGCTGCAAAGCTTGCTCTGGAGCAATAAAAGACAAAGACTTAAATCAGATTCGGAAATCGTGGTCTGTCTTAGCAATCTTTTGACTGCCTTTTCCGAATCGTTCTAGCGGTAAATCTCATAGTCTTCCCAGTCGTCCTCGTCCACATCCTCTTCATGCACGCCATTTTTTATCATTATTTCAGCGTTTTTTACGCTGTCTGCATTGCCAGAGATAAGAGGATGCCATTCGGGCAAGGGCTTTCTTTCATATAAAAGGCGGTAGGCACAAGTTTCTGGCAACCACTTAAAATCTGGCAGATTTTTTTTAGTCAGATGAATGCACTCTGGATTTATCTTAAAACGATTGCAGTAATCGAGGCATTTTCCTGTGCGTAGGTCAAGAAGATTGCATGCAATCCTTGTAAAATGGAGTTTTTCGTGTTTTCTTCGTCCTGTAATGAATTTTCGGAAGCAACATTTTCCGCACCCATCACAAAGCGATTCCCATTCTTCTTCTGTCATTTCAACAAGTGATTTTGTTTCATAAAACTTTGACTTTGGAAGATTAATCTTGCTCATTGCATCACGCTCCTGTTTTCTTTAAAATATACTATACAAAAGTAAAATTAAGAGCAAATGCAAGAAAAATCCTCTGCTGAATCGTGTCGGCAGTCAGAGCCGTAAACAAAGATGTAGAAATTGGAATGAATAAGGCGAATATCGAGTTTTAATTGGAATCTCAGAAACGAAGTTTCAGAAATCAACGGAAGCGGGGTTCCACGCCCGAAAAAAAATCTGCACAAGCGAAGCGCGGAAGCCTTTTTTTCGGGATTGAGCACTTTCGTTGTCGT
>CADCRJ010000065.1 GCA_902803735.1 uncultured Spirochaetaceae bacterium | reverse complement strand
GGATGCATATTATAATAATCAATATTATAAGAATTTATTTGAAGAATTTAAAAAATCAGAATATAAACTAGTTTTTTTTCATGAGATTATTAATGATATAAAAAATGGCATTGAAATACGAAATTATGTAGATAATGGAATCAGATATTTACGCGTGAGTGATTTATCTGAAAATGGAATTTTAAATACAAATGCACGATATGTTGAGACGCAAAAAATACCAGAACGCATAAAATTAAATAGTAATAGCTTCTTAATTTCTCGCTCTGGCTCACTAGGACTTGTAAATGTTGTAACAGATGAAGTAAAAGAAAGCATTTTATCATCACACATTTTTAAGGTTGATTTGAATACAGAGAAAGTTTTTCCAGAGTTTTTGGAGACGTTTTTCAGAAGTTCTGTTGGTCAATTTCAATTTTTTAGGAATAATAACGGAGGTGTTATTCCAGAGATAAATCATGAAGCATTAACTTCGTTGAGAATAATACTTCCACCTCTCCAAAAACAAAAAGAAATCGCTGGGTATATCCGTAGCATCCGCTCACAGGCAAAACAATTGCAATCCGAAGCTGAGCAAATCATGCAGGATGCAAAACATCAAGTTGAAAAAATGATTTTGGGAACATTCTAAATCAATTCACGTTTTTTTTATTCTTGGAAAAATACATGAGAATTGAAGGTTACGGTCTCCCTCAATTCTTGACAATTTAGAAATCTGATTACAAAATATTCATTACGAGGAAAAATATGATTGCTACAATTTTAATGGGTCTTATTATCGGTTTGCCTAGCGGTTACTTTATGAAGGTAAGTTTTGGTGGAAGCACGCTCATCGGTTTTATCGTCTGTGTTGTCGTAGGCATAATCGGCTCTCTCATCGGCGGCTGCTTCGGTTCCGCTCTCAAAATCAAAAACATCATTTTGCAGTTCATTCTCGACATTGTGGGTGCCTGCGTCCTCATCGCAATATTGAAGTTTGTATTTTAAGGGAACCCTAAAAATGCCATTACCTAACACCCCCCGCCCATAAGGAGGTCTCCATGCTCAAAAGGCTTGTTATCCTTTGTCTTGCCACAATACTTTCTTTTCAAAGTTTTGCCGCAACCATGAATTCCAGAGTAAGGCAAGTTCCAAAAGACATACAGGAACAGGTTTTTGTAAGTCCAAAAGAGACTTTGCCAGAACTTGTGAAGTTCCTTGCGGGAACTTCGGGCGACACGGCTTCCCGCGTAAAAATCTTGCATGACTGGATTTGTGATAACATTGCCTATGACTGTGACGTTTTTACAGAAAAAGGAGCTGGTCAGCAGGATTATGAGACTGTCCTAAAAAAGAAAAAGGCAGTCTGTATAGGTTACGCCAATTTAATGGCTGCAATGTGTTTTTATGCAAAAATCGAAGTAGACATAATTTCTGGCTGGTCAAAAGGTTTTAATTACCCAGGCTACTTAAGAGAACAAAGCGACCACGCCTGGAACGCGGTAAAAATCAACGGCAAATGGAATCTTATCGACGTTACTTGGGATGCAGGCTATGTTGAGCGCACGACGTTCATAAAACATTATACCCTGCAATGGTACAATCTTACGCCAAGCCAATTCATTTACTCTCATTTGCCAGACGAAGACAAATGGCAGCTCCTGCCAGAAAAACAAGTCCGCTCCCACAAACAGTTTGAGAAGGAGCCATACATTCCAGGAATCTTCTTTGAATACGGTCTCTCATTCGGAAAAAATGCCCCTGGCTATACGAATGAAATTTCAGAAGCCACGGCTTTTGATTTTGTCTCACCGAACAGCAACGTGAACCTTATGCCAGAAATTTATGGCATAAACAACTCCCTTGACATGAGCAACGCAATGTGGATTGAGAATTCAGGAACAAACAGGCGTTTTATCTTTGACGTACCTGACAAAGACCTCTACAAAGTAAGGATTGGAGCAAGAACAAACGGAGTTACAAGCAATCCTGACTTTTTCTCGCGTACGGATTTTGAGCAGAATATAATGCCAAAGACAAAGGCTTTGCTTGCAGAGAAAAAAATTACAAAAAACGAGGCTGAATTATTTGAAAAATCCTATTTCCTTATAGAAGAGAATAACCGCTATTATTTTGCGGAGGATTTGTTCGATAATGCCCGTAATTCCGCAAACAAAAAAATATTGAAGCTGCTAGAACGGAACACAAGCCGCTATGAAAATGTCCTGAGCTTTGAGGTAAAATCTTCTGAAAGCTACAGCGGGTTTGGAAAAACAACGGCAAGATTTCCGCAAATGTACAGAGGATATGCTTCTGCAACAAATATAAAGCTTGAATCACCTTTAAAAGGCGTGCTCAAAAAGGGAGCGGAGGAGCATTTTTCTATAAAAACAAGTGCCTACAGTAAAATTGTGATTGTGCTTGGAGAAGGGGATTTTGTATTCGTTCCTAAAGACCCAAAAACAGGGGCTTTTGAGCTTGATTATAAAGTTCCAGAAAATGTTTCGGAGCTTAATTTCTACGCCTCTAAGGACGGCAAGCAGTTCGCAACGATTTTCTCATACAAGGTGGAGTAGCAAACAGGAAAATCACGCGGGCACATTGCAGCACCCGCGTAATTCTCGCTTTATCTAGCTATTTTTCTTCGGCTTTATCTTTGCCCTCAGCGTTTACCTGAACACTAGCATTACCAAGTCCGCTCAGATTCACATTTTTTGTGACCTTTGCCTCATAAGTGTTTGCCCTCATAATCTCAGTAAAATCAACGCCAGTAGCCTCGCTCATTGTGTCAAATACTTGCTTCATGATTACAGGCATCGAGCTTGAAACCTGAGAAACACCGTTTCCGTTCTCGCCAGTAGTTCCATAAATATTGATTTTTTCAATCTGACCAAGAGGTTTAGCGATTTCGGCAGCCATCTGCGGCATGATTTTTATCATCATCTCAGCCATAGCAGCACCGTTGTATTTCTTGTAAGCCTCTGCCTTCTTGTCCATTGCAAGAGCCTCTGCTTCACCCTTTGCCCGTATTGCCTCAGCTTCAGCCTTACCTTTTGCAGCAATACCCTCGGCCTCAGCCTTAAGCTTTGCTGCTATACCAGCGGCTTCTGCCTCTGCCTTTGCCTTTACGGCTGCTGCATCCTGCTCTGCCGAGTATTTCTGGGCATCAGCAAGCTTCATCTGTGCGGCGGCTTTTTGCTCCTGCTCGTATTTGTCAGCCTCTGCGTTTCTCTGGCGTTTTATAAGCTCTGCCTCAGCGTTTTTCTCTGCCTTGTACTTCTCAGCATCAGCAACCTTGTTCGTCGTAGCCTGCAATTCCTGCTCACGAATAGTGACTTCCTTGCTCTTCAAGTCTGCCTCGCGCTCTGCCTTTGCAATCTGAGCGTTTACGGTCGCTGTCTGGATTGTCTTTTCCTGCTCCTGCTTCTGAATCTCGTAAGCCGCGTCAGCAACAGCCTTTGCCGTATCGCTTTCTCTTTTGAGATTTGCTTTTTTAATTGCAAGCTCGTTCTGCTTTTCTGCAATCTCGGCATCAGCAGCAACTCTGGCTTCATTTGCGGCTTTGTCAGCCTCTGCCTGTGCGATTGCGATTTCCTTCTCAGCGGTAGCCTTTGCGATTGCGGCATTTTTCTTAATCATAGAAGTATTGTCCATACCCATATCATTGATTAAGCCGTGCTCGTCAACAACGTTCTGAATGTTGCAAGAAAGGATTTCTATACCGAGAGCCTCCATATCACGGGCAGCTTTTGCCATTACTTGGTCAGAGAACTTATCGCGGTCGGTGTTTATGGTCTTCAAGTCCAAAGTACCGATAATCTCACGCATATTACCCTGCAAGCTGTCCTGAAGCTCCTCCGCTATCATCGCAGAAGTTTTGTTGAGAAAGTTCTTTGCAGCAAGCTGAATGCCCTCTGGGTCGCTTTTTACACGAACTTTTGCAATCGCATCAACTTTTACGTTGATAAAATCCTGTGTCGGAATGTATGTGTCAGTTTTTATGTCTACTGAAATTTGTCCAAGATAGATTTCATCCACTCGCTCCAAGAACGGAATTCTTACACCCGCTCGCCCCGCAAGAACTCGTGGAACTTTTCTAAGACCAGAAATGATTTTTGCAATATCTGGCGGTGCTTTTGTATATCCTACAAAAAACAAGATTAGAATGAATACGGCAAGAACCCCAATTCCTGCCATGGCATAATTTGTAATAGGTAACATTTTTTTACTAAGCCTCCTTGGGATTTCCCAATAAAATCCCAAGGCAGAGTATAGCAAAAAGATGAATTTTAATGCAATAAAAAGTGATTTTTCTTTTTTTTACTTTGATATTGCAGAAATTCGCTCCAATAGTGGCGGATGGTTATAATTAAACGCCGAATAGATTTTTGGAACCTGTATTTCACTCAGATTCTCTTTGTTAAGTTTTATAAGAGCCGAAATCAAAGGCTCTCCACTACCGCAAATTTTCGCACTAAAGGCATCAGCCTGGAATTCATCACGCCTGCTGAAAAAGTTTGCGATTACACCCTGTATTCGTGAATAACCGCTAAAAACCAATCCTGTCAAAAATATTCCGATAAAAAACATTTTGTAAGAAATAATGCCGTTCGTTCCGAAGCCAAAGCCGTTGTACAATTCTGGCAATCTTACAAGGCAGTTCACAACAAAAAGAACGACAAAAATCAGCGGAATCATAACGCACATTCTTTTTATAATGTGATGATGCTTGTAATGACCAAGTTCATGTCCAAGAACAGCTTCAATCTCGTCTGTCGTAAGCTGCTGTATCAACGTGTCATAGAGAACAACACGCTTGCTTTTGCCAAAACCCGTAAAATATGCGTTTGAGTGTCCGCTACGCTTTGAAGCATCCATAACAAAAAGCCCGCTCGCCTTAAAACCGCATTTTTGCAGCAAAGCCTCAAGCCGAGTTTTAAGCTCACCGTCTTCAAGCGGGGTAAATTTATTAAACAAAGGTGCAATGAACAACGGATAGACAATTGATATTATCAAGCTGAACGCGACATAAACAATTCCAAGGAATATCCACCAAAAATCCGTCGCATATTTGAACAAACCAATCATAGCACCCAAGAGAATGCTTGTAATGACAAGAGAAAGGAGTATTGCCTTTATCTGGTCAGTAATCCAAAGTCCCATGGTCATCTTGCTGAATCCAAAATGCTTCTCAATTCCAAATTCAGAATATAAGGCAAAAGGTATCGAGATTATTGCCCCAGGAATACTTATAATCAAAAAAAACAAGAGGGCTGCAACAAACGTGTTTTCTGTCCAAGAAAGTACATTTTGAAGCACCACAGGATAAAAACCGCTTACCGCAAGATAAAAATCAAGCAACAAATCAAGAACAGCGTTAGGAATCCAAAGCCTGTATTTGGCATCTTCGTAAAGGCAGGTCTTATTTATTGTCTCTGCATCAACAAAATCTTTTACTGCATCAGGAATTTCATGTCCGTGCTTTTTTCTGAATGAAAAATCAACAAATTCCAACAAAAAATCCAGTAAAAAATGGAACAAAACTCCACAAATAAAAAAAATGACGAAAATATTTGAAAAATCCATGAAAGGATTATAAAGATAATCAGCAGTTTACAAAAGAGCATGATTTTAAGTATAGTTAATGCATATGGATAAGAACAAACTTTTTTTGGGACTTACAATAGCTGTAATAGGGCTTTTGCTTTTGCTTAATCCTGCTGGCTTTATAAAAATAATTGTCATATTGCTTGGAATTGCAGCAATAATTGATGGAATTTTTATTCTTGCCGTAACAAGGAATATCATTCTTGACCCGCATTACAATAAAATTGTAATGATACGAGGAATACTGAGCCTGCTGATAGGTCTTGTCTCGGTCGCATTTCCGCTGACTGTGTTCCAGAATATCTGGACGTTAATCGCCTATATACTCGGCGGCTATCTTATTGTCTCGGCTCTATTGCAGTTATTTACGATATTTAAGCTGCACCGTAACGGTATAATGGTCAGACAGTCGTTAATAGAAGTAATTGTTTCTTTGCTGCTCGCAGCGTTTTTGTTTGTAATTTCCTATAAAAAAGAGATTTTGGGCTACATATTCGGAGCGCTCTTTTTACTTATGGGACTTGTAATTATCTATATTGTATGGAAAAAAAGAGCAATTGTGTTATCTCCTGCTTCTGTAAAAACTGTAGAAGAGCCACAAGAAGAAAATCAAGAGTCTAAAACAGAATAAAAGGTATACCTAAAAAATAAAAAAGCTTGCCGCCAGTTTGAAGTGAACTTCGCACTTCATTATACTGACAGGCAAGCTTTTTTTATGCCTCGCTCTCAGCCGTCTTGGCTGGTGTGTCTTCACCTTCCGCTTTTTGCGGCTGTGATTGTGGCTCACCTTGAGGCTTCTGAGCCTGCACTTTCTTCTGACCAATAGAATTTTTAACGCCCTGAGCAAAAAGGTCATTCTGGTCGGTTCTCAAAGGCACGCTGAACTCAGGTGCTCCATCATCTTCAGAAATACGGTAAATATGTGTGCTGTCCGTAGAATAAGCAGGACTTGACTTGTCATTAATCCACCAGTCAAGGACAGCAACAATGCAAAGCGTATACTTTATAAGGTTCGCATTTGTAGCGGCAGTCTCCTCTACGTTCCTCTTTGCACCGAGAAGTACGTCAAGTCGCTTTGATATTGGGTTTGGAATGTCAAAAACGTATTTTGCCCAAGGATTTGCAATACCAATGACGGTTCCCTTTGTTTTTGCTGCCACGCCTATATTTTTAGACAAATCCAGAAGATAGCGGTACAGGAAGTCAGTTCTCAAACACAGCGGTCTGTACTGGCTGTCGTTCTTTGGTCGTTCAAGCAAAATTTGAGTAAATTCAAAATGTGGCAAGAAATTGAATTTTGTCTGCCAGAGCATTGTCGTAATCATTTTCTTGCCGTAAAGACTATTGTGAAAGTCACAGCGGGTACTGTACTCCTGATTCACGAAGTCGCGAAGCTGGTCACCATAGATTTTCTCGAACAAATCTTCCCTGTACAAAGTCCACTCGCTCAATACAGACGAGAGCTTGTCCTTAGTGCTGCCGTCGTCGGTCTCGGACGTAAAAGCAATATTGCGGCATCCCTGAATAAGGTCTTCTGTAATGCGGAGCAATGTAACCGTTATTTGCAGCGGGTTCTCAGGAGAAAGCATATTGTAGCCGTCCCTGAACTGGTAAATTGGCTGAAAGTACGGATACATATCAGGCATTGTGTCCAAGTGCATGAACCCTGCCTCTGGGAACAGCTTATCAAGAAGCTTCAAGCCAGAATTGACGATAGCCGCCTTTCTTTTGTCATCCGCTGTTTTTGGAGCATCGGCCTTTGCAGCTTCTTCTTTCTTTACATCTGTTTTTTCACCTGCCGTCTCTTCAGCCTTTTTGTCCTGCTTTTTGCCAGGCAAAAGCAAGTCGAATTTCGTCATTCCCAGGAAATTTAGAATCTTTGTCGTCTGAACAAGGAAAAAGTCCTGAAAATAATCGAATTGATTGGAACAAATCCGCATAAGAATAGGGTAGAGCCCTTTTATGAGCTGGCTATAAACATAGAACCACTCTGTCATTGCAGATTTTGCCAAATGAGAAAGCTTTTTTTTGTCCGCTTTTGGAAATTTTGACAGCTCCGTATAAACTTCCTTAAAATAATTCGGAATATGGCTCTCTCCAAGATAGTAGACCTTTATAAGTTCTCGGTAGATTGTCTTTATAAACGGAACCATATCAACTACTGTCGCAGTATCTGCTTTTTCCTGCAATGTGTTGAGCTGCAAACGGATAGACTTCATCGGCCAGCTTGCGACTGTCTTCAAAAATCTGAATCGGTCATCCTGCTCCGTAAGAATCTTCGATTTGTATGTCTCTGGAGAAATTTGTATCAATGCCTGTACAGCAGTTATAAATTCCTGCATGTGGTCAACATGCTTTGGAAGACTGTAGTCAATAAACCCCCTGCGGAGCTGCTCCAGTCCGTTTTTCTTGAGATGGCGCACAAAGTTGAACAATCCGTAGTTCGCCTTGATTTTGTAGTCATCGCTCATCATCAGCTTGTCAATCAGCTGCCTTTCTTTTGCAGGTATTTCAGGAAGTATATAACCGTTGTTTGTCTTAGAAGCAATACCTGTACCACCAGAGGCACTGCTAGAAGTTGAAAGGCTTTTGTTTCCTGTGACATTCGTAGAAACCTTGCCCACAACAGCACGGCGAGCAAGCTCTCGGCTCCTAGGAAGAGAATCATAGTCAATCGGTG
>CADCRJ010000064.1 GCA_902803735.1 uncultured Spirochaetaceae bacterium | reverse complement strand
GACGGTTCTGTAATCACACACAAACCAAAAGGAAAGGACAAATTCGTTCTCGAAAGCCCTTGCCCGACTCACAAAGAAGCAATCGAATTGATTTTGAACGCAATCACAGACAAAGACCACGGCGTTATCTCTGACATGAGCGTAATCGGTGCTGTTGGTCATCGCGTTCTCCACGGCGGAGACAAATTCACTAAGTCTGTAAAAGTTACTCCAGAGGTTTTGGACACATTCCGTTCAGTAATTGGTCTCGGACCTTTGCACATGCCTGCTAACATCATGGGTATCGAGGCTGCTCAGAAGGTTCTTCCAAACGTTCCTCACGTTGCAGTTATGGATACAGCATGGCACCAGACAATGCCAGAGTCAAGCTTCCGCTACGCAATTCCAAAAGAATGGTACGAGAAATACGCTGCACGCCGCTACGGTTTCCACGGAACTTCATTCTTGTCCACAGCAAAACGTGCTTCAGTTCTTCTTCACAAGGCTCCAAAAGACACAAACGTTATCATCGCTCATGTTGGTAACGGTGCTTCTATGTGTGCTGTAAAGAACGGCTGCTGCTACGACACATCAATGGGTATCACACCTCTCGAAGGCCTGGTAATGGGTACTCGCTCAGGCGACATGGACTGTGCTCTTCCATTCTACATCATGCGCCAGACTGGAATGACAGCAGACGAGATGGACACAGCAATGAACAAAAAATCTGGTCTTCTCGGAATCACTGGCAAATACACAGACCGCCGCGACGTTGAAGAAAACGCAAAAAAAGGCGACAAAGACTGCCAGCTCGCTGTTGAGATGGAATGCTACCGCCTCAAAAAATACTTCGGTGCATACATGGCAGCAATCGGCCCTGTTGACGCAATAGTTTACACAGCTGGTGTCGGCGAGCACTCTCCTACAATCCGTGCAAAGGCTCTTGAAGGTCTTGAGTGGATGGGCGTTAAAATCGACCCAAAAAAGAACGCTCTTGCAAACACAGGCAACGCTGAGACTTGTATCTCTGCTGATGACAGCAAAGTAAAAGTTTTCGTTATTCCAACAGACGAAGAGCTTGTAATGACAGAAGACGCTTATGCAATCATGCAGGGCACTTACGATGTTCATACAAACTTTACATATTCTTTCCAGGACCCGGCTTACCGCAACAAAGCACGCGAAGCTGGATTGAAGAAAGATTTGGAAAAACTTCCAGAGCTTGAGTCAATCATTGTAAGACCGTAGTTTTTCATAACTAACGATAAACAGGGGCTTAGCAAAATCAAAGGCAAGCCCCTGTGTGTTTTTCAAGTATAGTAGTAATCTAATCTTGCTTTTTCATAAAGAAATTGCCTTTTAGAACCTTTGTCTGCAAAATATTCACAAAGGCGTTGGGATCGGTCTTTTTTATAGATCTTACCAGCTTGTCTTCCTCGTCGCTTGAAATAATTGTGTAGAGCATTTTACGCTCGGCATTTGTATAGCATCCTTTGCCATAGAACAATGTTGCATCATGTCCTGTAATTTCTCGGATAACTTTAATAAGTTCATCGCATTTCTCAGAAATTATGAACAAGGTTGACTTCTGGTAACGTTTGTACAGCATATTCAGAATCTGGGTTCCTGCAAACTGGAATATAATTGAATACAAAGCTCTGCTCCATCCAAAAATAAGTCCGAATATGGCGAGGACAACAACATTGCCGATAAAAATGTAATTCCATATACTGCGACCAGTTTTTTCAGAAACGTAAATCGAAATAAAGTCCGTTCCACCGCTCGTAGCCCCAGCAAGAAGACACAAGCTTATAGCGATTCCGTTCACAATGCCACCAAAAATAGTGCACAAAAGAACATCGTCCGTAACACGCAGACCTGGGATAAAATCCGTAAAAAAGCCCGAAGCGATAATAGCCCAAATAGAAAGCAACGTGAACTTATGCCCTACAACCTTAAAGCAGATTGCTGCAGGAGCCGCATTCAGACCCCAATAGAACAATGCAAAAGGAATTTTTATATGCAAGAATTTTTGAAACACTTCCTGCAAAAGCAACGAGATTCCAGTAATACCGCCGGGAAGCAGACCTGCAGTATAAACAAACGTATTCAAATTTACTGCCATAATCAAAGCACCGGCAGTCACAAGAAAAATTCTAAAAGCAAGTTTCATACATAATATTATATGACAAAAATCAAAAAATTTGGTAGTGTTCTTATATAGAGAAACAAAAAATCTGAAAGGAGGTATGATAAAATTACTTCCATGTAATTTTATCATAGCCGAGTTTTCACCGTTGGCGAAAACTCGATTATATGTTGCCTCCATGCAACACCGCTAACGTGGAGTTTTTTAAGGAGCTAAAAAATGAATCTATTAGAAAAAATCAGCGAACTCTTCGGAAAATTCATGGCTGTAATTGTTCTTGTAGTTGCAGCACTCGCACTATTCGTACCAAAAACAGGGCTTTGGATTTCTGTAAGCTGGGTCAACTATCTGCTTATGATAGTAATGTTCGGTATGGGGCTGACACTCAGGCTAGAAGACTTCAAGCTTGTCTTCACACGCCCACGTGACATTATAATTGGCTGCATTGCGCAGTTCACGGTTATGCCATTACTTGCGTTCGCATTGAGCAAAATATTCAATCTTGACCCTGCGCTCATGGCAGGAGTTGTGCTTGTAGGAACCTGCCCAGGCGGAACTTCAAGCAATGTAATCACTTACCTGTCAAAAGGAGACGTAGCACTTTCTGTTGGAATGACAAGCGTAAATACACTCCTCGCTCCTGTTCTTACTCCGGCAATCACTTACTTGTTGCTAAAAACAACAGTACATGTTGATATTATCGCAATGTTCCTTTCTATTGTAAAAGTTGTAATCATTCCTATTGGACTTGGATTCTTAATCAACAAATTCTTTGGAAAGTTCACTCAGAAACTCGTAAAAATCTTGCCTATGATTTCTGTAATCGCTATTTGTATGATTGTCTCAACTGTAGTCGCTCACAATGCAGCAAAGATTCTGTCTACAGGAGTCCTTGTATTCGCTGTTGTAATTCTGCACAACATACTGGGATACGGCTGCGGTTTTGGTCTCGGAAAACTTCTGAAACTCTCGCCAGAAAAGACAAAGGCACTTTCCGTAGAAATTGGAATGCAGAACTCAGGACTCGCAACAAGCCTTGCAAATACAGCGTTCTCATCACTTGCAATGGCAACAGTTCCAGGAGCAATCTTCTCTGTATGGCACAATATTTCAGGCTCAATTCTGGCAAATATCTACAACAGATGGAATGGACGAGCAGTCCTCTCAAATAAGGACAAGGCTGCGGCTTAACAAGTTCTGCCACGCTTTGCGTCGTACATTTCTGCATCCGCACGGGCGATAGTATCCTCTATGCTGCCACCCGTGTATTTAGCAATGCCTGCGCTCATAGCAAGCTTGTAAGGAACATCAGCCCAACGGGTTTCCGCATCAAGCTTGCTGTTAATATCAATCGGGATGTTTTTCATAACATCCTCCGTAACCCCTTTGCAGATTACGAGAAATTCATCGCCGCCATAACGTACCGCAATTCCGTTGTGCTGCTGTGCCTGCATTGCAATAATGCTCGCCATCATTGCTAATGCCTTATCTCCCTCTGAATGTCCGTAAGTATCGTTTATACGCTTAAACTGGTCTCCATCAAGCAACATAAAGTAAATATTCTCATCCTCAGCTGGATTTTTAGGCAGATGCTGCTCGACATACTTTTCAAGACCATTCCTGTTCATCAGTTTGGTAAGCTGGTCCGTGGTCGCCATTAACTGCATTGACATCTCGTGGTCTATATCCTTAAAACCTATGACAACAATCTCGTTGTCCTGCTCATCGGTAATAACCGCACATTTTAGGCGATAGTAGAATACACGACCATGCAATATAACCCTGTAGCTTGTGACAAAAGCTTTTTTCTCCGAAAGTTCAGTAAGCAAATTGTTTTTCTGAACCTGCCGCATGACAAAATCTTTGTCCTCGTCAAAAACAAACAGGTTCACATATATCTTCCAAAAATCTTCATACGGCATTCTGTCAGACCCATATTTTCTGAATACGTTCATAATGGCAGCCGTAGGACGAATCGAATAAACATCACCTCTCTTTACGTCAAAACATTCAAGCGAAGCATAGTCATTTACAAGAACCTTTACCAGCTGTGCGGTCCAAAGGTTCTCCCTCAAAATACGCTCTGTACTTTGAGTCCTGATATAAATATCAAGCCAAACAAGAGAACATGCAATTCCTATAGTCATAATCGCAGCCCCTTCGACACAATTTGAAATAACAGCAAAAGTAAGCGGTAATATCATAAAGAACATCAGCCTCTGTGCAGCTGTCGTCTGAGCCTTATCAGAAGAAGAGAGCGCAATCATAAACGAGCGTGCCATAACAGCCACCAAATAGAAGCAAGTTACAGTTTGCTGAAACCATGTGCCAGCACCACGATGATAATTGTTTGCAGAATCAACAAAAAATACCAACGAAGTCTTTGAATTGGTAAAAAGAACTGCATAGTAAGCTATGACAGGCAGGGCAAAAATCGCTTTAACCCACTTTTTTTCATAATATGCTTTATCGTTAAGAAAATTTTCACAAAAATTAAAGAAAAGGAATGAAACTATTACAATCAGTATGAAGAAAATAAAATTCGTATAATAAACAGAAAGATAAGTCCTCGGAAGAATTCCCGCATCACAAAGACCAAAAAGAGTATCAACTGCAAAAAGACCAATGCAAGAGATAATAAAAAGAACAAAGGAATCAACTTTCTCACTTTTTTTTGCCAAATCTTTATTCTTAAAAAGATAAAGAATTGAAATTATAAGTGCAAAGAGATTAATTTCGGCATAAAGAAGCCCTTTCATATTAAAATCCATAGTACATTAATAATTATAATCTCCAAAATCTAAATTCTCAGCTTCATTAATAAAAATTTATAACTTCAACAAAAACATAGAAAAAACTTCCCTTTATATGTTTTTTCCCTTATGATTTCAACATAATACATTTGCAAAATTTCGCAAAAAATATGTGAAAATAACTCTAAGGAGCGTTTTTTATATGGATAAAAAAATAAAAGAACTGCTTTCAAAGCTTACTTTGGAAGAAAAAGCTGGTCTTTGCTCAGGAAAAGACTGGTGGAGAACAAAGCCTGTTGAACGGCTCAACATACCATCTATAATGGTAAGCGACGGACCGAGCGGTCTTCGCACACAGCAGGAAAACGGAGCGGACGAGAACGACTCTCGCACGTCAGTCAGCTTTCCGTCAGGCTGTGCTACAGCATCATCTTTCGACAGGGAACTTTTGCACCATGTCGGTGAGATTCTGGGAGAAGAAGCGAACAACTACAACGTCTCAACATTGCTAGGACCTGCAATCAATATCAAGCGTTCACCTCTCTGCGGTCGAAACTTTGAGTATCTTTCGGAAGACCCTCTTGTTTCGGGAGAGCTTGGAGCCGCTTACATTTCAGGAGTTCAGTCTAAGAACGTAGGAACATCGGTAAAGCACTTTGCCGCAAACAATCAGGAATCAAACCGCTTTTCTGTAAGCGAGGTCATTGACGAGCGTACCTTGCGAGAAATCTATCTTCCAGGATTTGAGACTTGCGTAAAAAAAGCCGCTCCAACAACGATAATGTGTTCTTACAACGCAATAAATGGCGAGCTTTCAAGCCAGAACAAATGGCTCTTAAAGGACTTGCTCCGCGACGAGTGGGGATTCAAAGGTCTTGTAATGTCTGACTGGGGTGCCGTTTACGACAGAGTAAAGGGAATTAAGGCAGATTTGAGTCTTGAAATGCCATACAGCGGCGGCTTTACGGACAATGACGTTGTCGAAGCCGTAAAGAATGGCTCTCTTTCAATGGAAGAGCTTGACGAGGCTGTTTCTCACGTGCTTGAGATGGTATTCAACTATACTGAGAACAAGCAGAGCGGCTCTTTTGACATGGAAAAAGACCATGAAAAATCAGGTCTCATCGCACAGGAATCTTGCGTCCTTCTTAAGAACGATGGAAACTTGCTCCCTATAGAAGAGCCAGCAGAAAATATCCTGTTCGTCGGTTACTTTGCAGAAGAGCCAAGATACGGTGGTGGCGGAAGCTCAAAGATTCGCTGCTACAAAATGACAAGTGCAGTCACAGCCGCAAAGGAAGCTGGACTCAACGTAAAATACGCTCAGGGTTACAACAAAGACTTTGTTACGACAACACAGGCTCTTACAGACGAAGCTATTGAAGCTGCAAAAACAGCCACAAAGGTTGTTGTATTCGCAGGCTTGCCAGAAAGCTTTGAGTCAGAGGGAGCGGACAGAACCTCGCTCGATATGCCACAGGTTCAGAACGAGCTTATCGAAAAGCTTGCTGCCGTGAACCCTAACATAATCGTAGTGCTCCATAACGGTGCTCCAGTCACAATGCCTTGGGAAAGCAAGGTTCCATCAATCCTTGAATTCTATCTTGGCGGCGAAAACGTTGGTACAGCCCAGATAAACATTCTTTTTGGAAAAGCAAACCCATGTGGCAAGCTGGCAGAGACTTTCCCTCTAAGGCTTGAAGACACCCCTTGTTACATGAACTTTCCTGGAAACGGACGCGTAAGCATTTACTCGGAAGGAATTTTCGTAGGCTACCGCTGGTACGACAGTCGCAAAATGCCAGTGCTCTTCCCGTTCGGACACGGTTTGAGCTACACAACATTTGAGTATTCGGACTTGAAGCTTTCTAAAACAGCATTCAAGGACAGCGACGGAGCAGAAGTCAGCGTCACAATAAAGAATACAGGAAAAGTCGCTGGAAAAGAAATCGTACAGCTCTATGTTTCTGACAAAACAGGCGTTGAGATTCGTCCAGAAAAGGAACTCAAAGGATTTGAGAAAGTTTCTTTGGCTGCAGGTGAATCAAAGACCGTAACGTTCAAGCTTGACAAGCGTTCATTCGCTTACTGGAACACAGACACAAAGGAATGGTACGCTCCAAGCGGAAAATACGAGATTCTTGTTGGCGCTTCAAGCCGTGACATCAGGCTCAAGGCAGACGTGGACGTAACAGCAAGCTCTAAGAAAGCGTTCACAATCACCCCTCAGACAACGATAAGCGACATGCTCCGCAACAGAGAGATGGCGGCTCTTATCCAGCCTGACTATATGAAAGCCCGCAAGTTTGTGGACGACATGACAGACGAGGAATTCGCAGCAAAATTCCCATTCCCAAAAGAGGGCATGATAGGAATGATTCTGAGCAATCCGTTCCGCTCAAACCGCGGCAAGGAAGGCAAGACAATGGAAGACATCCTAAAGCAGGTTGCTGATTACAACAAGGCTTTGGATTCGTAAACCTCAAAGTCAAACTGATTGTAGAATCAACTCCAATAAACCTGTTTGGAAACAGAACTTTCCGAACAGGTTTATTGTATCACTACATGAATTTGATTATACTTATTCCTTATGTCAGGATTTTATGATTTTTATGATGTAGCCGTTGTTGGCGGCGGTCATGCAGGAATAGAAGCGGCACTTGCCTCAGCCAGGATGGGGCTAAAAACAATCCTTATCACACAGACAATTGATTCAATCGCAAGGATGAGCTGCAATCCGTCAATCGGCGGCATTGCAAAAGGAAACATAGTTCGTGAAATTGATGCCCTCGGCGGCGAAATGGCAAAGCTGATTGACAAATCAATGATTCAGTTCCGAATGCTGAACAAGAGCCGAGGTCCAGCCGTTCAGGCTCCACGCTCACAGGCAGATAAAATTTTATACTCACAGCTTGCCCGACAGACAGTTGAGACAACAAAAAATCTATTCACCCTTATGGACACCGTCGTGGACATACTCACGACAGAAAGCGAGAACAGTCTGCCTCCTGATTCAGGCAGCTCGCAGACAGGCTCTATACCTGGCGAATACACGGAATCAGCAATCCTGACAGATGCCGCACGTTCTGGCAAACGGCAGAAAGTTACGGCCATAGTAACAGAACGAGGGAGAATAATCCCTGTTCGCTCCATCGTACTTACAACAGGAACTTTCTTGGGCGGACGCATTTTTATAGGCGAATATGACGCACCTTGCGGACGAGTCGGTGAGCAGGGAGCTTTTGGTCTAACCCAATCCCTGAACAGGCTTGGTTTTACGACAGGAAGACTCAAAACAGGAACACCGCCAAGAATTCTTCGGCATACAATAGATTTTTCTAAGCTTGAAGAACAACCAGGAGATTCTGTCGTAGTTCCGTTCAGCTTTGAGGACGAAAAAGTGGACAGACCGATGGTTCCTTGTCACCTCGTATATACAAACGAAGAAACTCACAAGATTATCCGAGAGAACATAAACCGCTCGCCGTTGTATTCTGGCAAGATTCATGGCATTGGTCCGCGATACTGCCCAAGCATTGAAGACAAAGTAATGCGTTTTACAGAGCGAGAAAGGCACCAGCTCTTCGTTGAGCCAGAAAGTCTTATGACCGATGAAATTTACCTCAACGGATTCTCATCTTCTCTGCCAGAAGAGGTTCAGGACGCATTTCTTAGGACGTTGCCAGGCTTTGAGCACAGTCATGTCGCACGCCCAGGCTATGCAGTAGAATACGACTACGTAGAGCCGACACAGCTCTTTCCGTCGCTAGAGACAAAACGAGTGGCAGGGCTTTTCAACGCGGGTCAAATAAACGGAACATCAGGCTACGAAGAAGCAGCGGGGCAAGGGCTAGTAGCAGGTATAAACGCAGGTCTATATGCCCGCGCTCACAAAACGCTCTGCGGAGACCTGTGCAAAGCAAAGGACGGACTTGGACAGATTCCTGCAAGCATGGAGCAGGGAGCAATTCACTTTACGCCGTACGCTTCACAGGAAGAAATAAAAAAATGGGCAGAAATCTCTAAAAAACAGACTTATGCCGTAAACACGCTTCTTGAAAGCTATCAAAAAGAACAGGGAAAAGAACACTTCCGCTCAATTCCAGAGTGGGAGCCACTAGTTCTTGGACGAGACGAAGCATACATTGGCGTTTTAATTGACGATTTGGTAACTTTGGGCACAAAAGAGCCATACAGAATGTTCACGGCAAGAGCTGAGTACAGGCTTAAGCTCAGACATGACACGGCAGACCGCAGGCTCGCACAAAAAGCATTTGACGTTGGTCTAAAAACAGAAAGCCAGCTCAATGCAATGAAGACAAAATATGAGCAGGTTGATGAGGCGACAGAAATAATCCTCAAAAATCCGTCCGCTGAGAACCCAGGGTTTTCTACCCTCGTCTGGGAAGAAGCGCAAGAAGATGCTAAATATAAGTATTATATAGAAAAACAGGATGCACGCGTCGCAAAAATGCACAAAATGGAGCACTTCCATATTCCAGCAGATTTTGACTACGGCAAGATTCCGGCCTTAAGCGCAGAGAGCCGACAGAAGCTTGAGCAGATTCGACCTCTTACGCTCGGACAGGCAAGCCGAATCTCCGGCATAAGAAACTCAGACATAATGCTTCTAATGGTTTATCTTAAATAGAAGCGGTCAGAAGAGAAACAAGCTCCTGCTTTGTAAAAAGCGTTGTATTGCAGAGATAAAATGCAAATTCGCTCAGAGAACAGTTATAGAAAAGCAAGTTGTCGGTGCACAGCTGAACTTTTATGCCAGAATCAAGCAAAACTCGCAAATTCTCGGCATTTTTCTGAGGCTCAAGCTTTACATATCCCGGTATTACAACGGCTTTTACAGGCTTGGACTTAAAAAGCGGCATTGCTTTAGCCAGTTGCTCCGCAGTTCCAATAATTTTCTTTGGCTCAAGCAAATCTATCAAATTTGGCAATTTTTCTTGCCCTTGCAGATTCTGCGCGAGGTGCAAGTTTATCGGCATCTCGTAAAATTTCGCAAGTTTCAGAAAAAAGCTGACCCTGCTGAGCTGCTGATTAAAATCCCCATAAAGAGTAAGCGACGAAAAAAAATCGCTTTGAATAAGACTTTCAATCCTGTTGACCGCATCAGAGGATAGATTACCAACGTTGTCCGTATTTAAAGCAAGAGCATAATTAAAGGAAATGTCTTTTTCATACTTATTGCGAAGCTGTACCAATATTGTTAAAAACTGGTCTACAGAAGAATATGTTTTAAAGATTCCTGTATCAATAACGGATTCAGCCACAGACACCCTGTCGCCAATCAGCTCCGCCGCGCTGAGAGAAAAAAGCTTAGAAACAGCAGGCTCTGTCTCCAAGCGTGCAAGGGTATAATCCCTAATGTCATTCTGAAAATCAGTCTCCAAACATAAGCCGTCTGCAGGAAAATCTGGTATAAAAAAACCTGACCAGTTTATATATGAAGGATAGCGTGCTCCGAATATCAGGTTTTGATAAGCATCATTTTTTTTAATCGAAATAAAATCCCCAATTGTTGCCATGTCTTATTTTGACCAAGCTTCTTCAACGAGATTTATGAAATATGCTTTTTTCTCTTCCTCCAAGAAAGAAGCCTTAAAACTGTTGATTATAATCTGCTTAAGCTGCGGTTTGGTAAAATTCAATTTAGAGTGGATATTCCAATACTCGTCAATAAGAGAAACCTCAAAAAACAGCGGGTCATCGGTGTTAATCGTTACAAGCAGATTTCTGTCAAAATAACCACGGACAGGGTGCTCAGAAAATTTTGAAACATATTTTTTTGTAAAGACATTGCTAGTCGGACAAACTTCAAGCGGAATCTGCTCTTTTTCCATATAACGGATAAGCTCCTCATCCTGATAAGTCGTAAGTCCGTGTCCAATTCGCTGCGCATGAAGGATTCTAAGCGAATCCCAGATAGAAAATGCGTCCATGTCCTCACCTGCGTGAGCAACGACATGAAGCCCGTTTTTTATTGCTCTCTCAAACACTGCGCCAAAATCCTTCGCAGGTCCCTTTGATTCAGAACCACCCAAGCCAATACCTATAACTTGGGGGATTTTATTCTCAAGCAAGAGCGTAAGATTATGCTCAGCATTTTCAGGTCCAAAAGTGCGGGAAACATCTATAAGCATACGTATGATGATTCCAGTTTCTTTCTCGATTTTCTCAATGTTGCGCTTATAATTTTGCATCATTTCCGCAAAATCAAAGCCTTTTTTCAAGAATGCGGAAGGCGAAGCAAACACTTCGCAGTATGAGATGCCATTTTCAATAAGATAATTCCTGAAATCCTTGAATACAAGGTCAAAATCGCTTACCTCTGTATACAAGTCCTGAACCTTCAGATAAGCCTGAATAAAACCGTTCAAGTCATTATATGAGAAAAGTTCAGTAATTTCCTCATCCGACATCTCATGTCCGAATTTTTTCTGATAAAGCTTTTTTATGGAGTCTCTTCTTATAATAGCTTCAAAGTGAACATGAATCTCTGCTTTTGGGATTTCTTTAAAGAATCTATAAAATTCAGATTTGGCTATCATAAATAACTCCAAAAATTAAAATAAAACTCTTTTATCATATATCGGCATACATACTTTCGCTTTTGAGAAAATATCAGAGCGTCGCAAGCTCTTTTGTAAGCCGCTCAAATGTGTCCAACGCACTCTGCACGGGCTCGGAAGAAGACATATCAACGCCAGCAACTTTAAGGCTTTCAATTGGATAGCGACTGCCACCAGATTTAAGGAACTTAAAGTAATCGGCTTTTTCTGCCTCTCCACCTTCGGTAACACGCTTTGCCAACGCAAGGGCGGCTGAAATTCCCGTAGCATACTTATAAACATAGAACGCATTATAGAAATGTGGGATTCTTAATCCCTCCATGTCGGAGTTCTCCTCAAACACCATTTCAGGACCAAAGTACAATTCCAAAAGCTTTCTGTACTCTCGGCGAAGAACCGTGGCACTAAGCGGAACTCCGCTCTCAACAAGTTCGTGGGCTTTAAGCTCAAACTCCGCGAACATTGTCTGTCTGTGCAGAGTTGCAAGAATATCATCAGCTCGCATAGAAAGCAGATACTTGCGAGTTTCTGCGTCCTTTGCATTTTTTAACAAATACTCAAAGACAAGCTCCTCGTTGAAGGTAGAAGCCACCTCTGCCTCAAATATCGTGTAGTTGTACTGCATGAACGGATTATTGTTCTTAGAATACCATGAATGCATTGAGTGACCACCTTCGTGAGCCATAGTAAACACATCACGGATATTAGAATCCTTGTAGTTGAGCAAGATGTACGGATAGCCTTTGTAGCCGCCGCTCGAAAAAGCCCCGCTACGCTTTCCTTTGTTCTCGTAACGGTCAACCCAACCACCGAGCAAGCCGCCACAGAGAGTGTCCGTGTACTCTTTGCCAAGAGGTGCCAACGCATTGCGGCATATATCAACGGCTTCGTCATAAGATGTCTTTTTTGCAACATCCTTGACAAGAGGAACATAAACATCGTAATGGCGAAGTTCCCCTACCCCCATCATCTTTTTTCTTAGGGAATAATACGAATGCAAGGCATCAAGATTTTTATGGACAGTATCAATAAGGTTGCGATATACAGACTCAGGAACTTTATCACCAAACAGCTTTGACTCAAGAGAGGATTTAAAACCCGATGCACGAGCCCTGAATACGTCCTGATTAACAGAGCCTGCATAGAGGGATGCAATAGTGTTCTGGTGAGCTTCAAAAGTCTTGTAAAACTTTGTGTAAGCATCCTTGCGAACTTCCCTGTTATGGTTATGCAAGTATACTGAATATGTCGAATTTGTAAGCGGAGACTCAGTTCCATCCACATTTACAGGGTCAAATTGAAAATCAACGTTTGTAAGCAAGCTGAATGTATTTTGTGCGGTCTGCCCGCTCTCTGCCTGCAAGGAAAGTATACGCTCCTCTTTTTCTGAAAGGGTGTGCGGTTTAAAATGAAGTTCTTTTTGTATGAATATCTTATAATCAGCAAAATCAGGACGTTCAATCCATGCATTGATTTTTTCATCAGGAATAGACAAAAGCTCAGGAGAAAAGAACGCAAGCTCCGTAAAAGCCTTTGAGGACTCGATTGTCGCACGCCCGTCCATATCGTGGGCAGTGCTGTCACCTTCATCAGCCGTATATTTTAAGCCAGAATATTCTGAAACAGTTTCAATTTTAAGATACAAAGCCTCAATTGCTTTTATAGCGTCCAAAAGCGTTTCTGGGGAATCTGCAAGCTTTCCCTTGAATGAGACAGCTTTTTCTGTAAGCACGGAAATTTCAGCAAGGTCTTTTTCCCACAAATCATCAGATGCATACAGGGTTGAAAGATCCCATTTATCTTTAGATGGAACATCTTTTCTATTTGGAATTGAATTTTCTGCCATATTTAAAGTATAACTCCAGTTTTTCGATATTTCAATTTATCGGATTTTTTTTGATAAATTTTGGCAATAATATTTCAAAGTTGGCTCAAAAATATGTTTTTCAAACATGCACTAATTTTTCGACAAACTGGCTTTTCATAGATATAAACACAACTTTTTGTGCAAAGTATTCAAATATCAGAATGCAAATCGTCAGGCTTCAGCTTTCAAAATCCGCTTTTTTTTCACCTCGCTATTTTTAATTTTTCCATAAGTTTTTTTAATTGCTATGAAGATTAATTTTAGACAATTAGAATCTAACGGACAAGGCTAAAAATTACTTTGTTCGGATTTTCAGACAGAGCGATTAAAAAACAAAAAGCTCTGATCGACGACCAGAGCTTTTGTTTTTCGTTCAAAAAAGATATACTTGCAAGGAGGCATGCTATTTTTTTGAAAAAAAGGTTTTGAAAAGACTGCTTAAAGGAGGAGAAAACGCAGTACTTTTCTTGCTGCTGAATGTATATTAGAACTATTGGAGATTTTTTGCAATAGTTTTTTAGAAAAAAATTGAATTTTTTGCGTTTTTTTAGAAAATTTCTTGCATTTACACGAAAATATTGCATACTTTACATTAAGAGGAATTTATATGAAAAAAATTGGAATTATTGGTGCTATGGATGTAGAAGTTACTTTTCTACGAAATCTCATGGGAAATGATGCAAAACGTACAGAAGCAGGCTCAATAGTGTTCGAGGAAGGAAAAATCCACGGCGTTGACGTTGTTCTCGTACGCTCTGGGGTTGGCAAGGTAAACGCCGCTCTTTGCGCACAGAGACTCGCATTGCAGTTCGGCTGCACACATATCATCAACACGGGCATAGCGGGCGCAATGGCCCATGGGCTTGGCGTAATGGACTTTGTAGTCTCGACGGATGCTGTCTACCACGATATGGACGCAACAGGATTCGGCTATAAAAAAGGTCAAATTCCACAGATGAATGTCTTTGCGTTTGAGGCTGACAAAGCTATGATACAAGCCGCAAAAAAAGCGTTTGCCGACTCAGAGCTGTCAAAAGGGCACAAAATGATAGAAGGAAGAATTGCCACAGGAGACCAGTTCATTAGCGAGAAAAGCGTTAAATCGCAAATAGCGGAAAATTTCGCACCCGCTTGCGTTGAAATGGAAGGAGCCGCAATCGCACACGCTTGTTACTTGAATAAGGTTCCATTTGTAATTCTGCGCTGCATGAGTGACATGGCTGATGATTTAAGCAGCAACGGCTACGACTTTAACGAGCCAGTTGCCGCAGAGCTAAGCGCACGTATCGTAGAAAAAATGATTGAATTTGACATGTAACAAAAAACTTGAAGAGTTTGAGAATATAAGATTCTTTGCTGTTTTTTCCGAACTCTTCTATTGTTGCTTTTCTTCATAATCTATATACTTTCTGAACAGGAGTAATCATGCCAGAACTAAAAAAATACAATGTAGATTCATTCAATCTTGACCATACAAAGGTCGTTGCACCTTATGTGCGCACTGCCGCAAAAAAGACAGGCGCAAAGGGCGACGTAGTAACAAAATTCGATGTCCGCGTCACACAGCCGAACAAGGAATTTATGACAACTGGCGCGTTGCACACAATGGAGCACATCATTGCCGAATACCTCCGCGATGAAATTGAGGGCGTAATCGACTTTTCTCCGATGGGATGCCGCACAGGCTTCTACCTTACTGTTTGGGGCGATGTATCAGAAGAATACATTGCTCAGCACTTGCTTCCTGTTTTTAAGAAAGTTATTGCATGGGAAGGCGAAATTCCTGCAGCTAACGAGATTCAGTGCGGAAATTACCGCGACATGGATTTGGAAGGAGCAAAAAAATTCGCTAAACAGTGGGTGGACGGCATAGAATCTAAAGGCTGGAAATGCTGCTAATGTTTTAAGTCCAGATATTTTCTGGACTTAAAATTTGCAAACTAAGCCTGACCCATGAACTTCTATCAGAAATTCAAAGAGACTATATTTTCAGTAGCACCTATCATGCTCTTGGTGCTCGTTCTCAGCATCTCGGTAGCACCAATCGGAACGTATTTGATTTCTCGGTTCCTTTTAGGCGGGGTTCTTGTTATTTTTGGACTTACGCTTTTCCTGCTCGGAGTTGATATAGGAATTCTTCCAATAGGCGAACGGAGCGGTGCAGCACTCACCTCAAAGAGAAATCTAAAACTACTGCTTACAGCCGCTTTCTTCATTGGATTTATAATAACAATAGCAGAGCCTGACGTTCAGGTGCTTGCAGACCAAGTAAAAGGAATCTCCCAGAACGTCTCAAAATGGGGACTGATAATTTTTATCGCGCTTGGCGTGGGTCTTTTTGTGACACTAGGAATCCTCAGAACCGTTATGTCTATTCCTCTCCGAGTTCTGCTGATTCTTTCTTATTCAGCAGTTTTTATTCTTGCTTTTTTTACGCCAAAGGAATTTCAGGGTGTCGCATTCGATTCTGGAGGAGCAACCACAGGACCTATGACAGTACCGTTCATAATGGCACTTGGCGTTGGTGTTGCGGCAGTCCGCTCAAAAACAACAGGAAAGCAAATACAAACAACAGCAAGTGACGACAGCTTCGGGCTAACAGGAATAGCGTCTGTGGGTCCCGTTGTAGCGGTATGCCTTTACGGATTGATAATCGTAAACACGCAGGACACGGTAGAAGCCACTCATACCGCAACCGAGGCAGAAAACGCAGCACTCACGAATATGTCCGTTTTCATAGAGCTGCTGCCCAAAATAATGCAAGAAGTTGCAAATGCCTTGGGACCTGTTGTCTTAATGATTACGCTATTTCAGATTTTTCTCATAAAAATGCCTCCGTTTCAGGTTATAAGAATGGTAAGAGGTATTATCCTAAGTTTTGTGGGATTAGTGCTTTTTATGACAGGAGCGAACGGCGGATTTATGCCCGCAGGCAGGGAACTAGGAGCCGTACTTGGCAAACTTGCAATAAGCGGGGACAAATCGCTTATCCTCTACAACGCCCAGGGACTTGTGGAACGCTCGCTCTATATTCCAGGCGTATGGCAGATAATTCTTCTAATCACAACTGGCTGTATATTTGGAGCCGTTACTGTATGCGCGGAGCCAGCAGTCTGGGTATTGACTGACCAAGTCGAGAACATCTCTGGAGGCACAATAAAACGCAAGGTAATGCTTATCGCACTAAGCACGGGAGTTGCTATAGCAATCGGAATTTCAATGACACGCATAATATTCGGATTCTCGCTGTGGTATATTCTCTTACCAGGATATGTGCTCGCATTGGCGCTCACTTTTTTCTGTCCAAAGCTTTTTACGGGAATTGCCTTTGATTCGGGTGGCGTAGCGAGCGGTCCGATGACAAGCACGTTCATACTGTCTTTTTCGCTGGGAGCCTCTGCCGCAAGCGGTGGAAATCCAGCAGAAGATGCATTCGGCGTAATTTCTCTAGTAGCAATGACACCTCTGATTGCGATTCAGATTCTTGGCATTGTATTTAAGGTGAAATCAAAATGAAAGACGAATCTGTTCAATTCAAGCTGCTTATAAGCATCGTTCCACACGACAAAGGTGAAAAAATCACGAGGGCTGCTATGGAAGCTGGGTGCGGAGGCGGCACAGTCCTTATTGGAAGGGGCTTGGCACGCTCAAACCTTGCGGCGATTCTTGGGCTTAACGAAACAAAAAAAGACCTTATCCTAATGGTCGTGGAGAATTCTGCAAAAGAAGCTATTGCAAATGCCATTATAAGGGCAGCTTCAAAAGAAAAATCCAATTTTGGCGAGTTTTTTTCAATAGACGTGAATTCAATGATGAAAAGCGGTAACATCACCGAAGGAGAAGAAAACATGACGAATGCTCCAAATGAAATGATTACAGTCATCGTAAACAAGGGATATGCGGATGACGTAATGGCAGCGGCAAGGAGTGCTGGTGCAGGCGGCGGAACAGTCGTCAATGCAAGGGGAACCGCAAGGGAAACTGACGAAAGATTTTTTGGCGTGCATATTGTACCAGAAAAAGAAATGCTTATAATGATTGTTCCTGCAGACAAAAAAGAACCAGTTCTAAAAGCCATCCAAGAAGTAAAGTGCCTTAAAGAGCCAGGGATGGGCATCGCTTATTCTGCGGGAGTAGAAAATTTCTGCCAGCTCGGAAAAAAGAAATGACGACAAAAGAACGCGTGCTAGAACAGCTTAAATCAAGAAATTTCATCTCAGGAGAAGCACTTGCAGATTCTTGCGAGATAAGCAGGACTGCAATCTGGAAAGCCATCACGGCTTTAAGGGAAGAAGGTTTTACCATAGAAGCCGTAACAAACAAAGGCTACAGGCTCGTTGCAATTCCAGATAAAATTGACTCTGAAAAAATACATTCTTATCTTGAGAATAATGGCATTGCGGATGTTAAGGTCATCACATTTTCTGAAATTGACTCAACCAATTCAGAAGCAAAACGTAAAGCTGTAGAGGTCGGCTCATTTCGTGACGCTTGCGGAAATCTCACACAAAAGGGAGCAGAGGCAAACCTTTCTCTTTTTGTATCAGAGAGCCAGTCTGGAGGCAAGGGACGTTTGGGAAGAGTCTTTGTCTCTCCAAAAAACTGCGGCGTTTACTTCTCGCTTTTATATTCTCCTGCTGGCGGAATACGGAATCCGGCTTTGTACACAGCCGCTGCTGCAGTTTCTGTAAGCCGTGCTGTCAAAAAACTTTACGATGAAAAATCCTCGATAAAATGGGTAAATGACGTTTTTTTAGCAGGGAAAAAAATATGCGGGATTTTGGTAGAAGGCATCGCAAATTTTGAGACTGGCTCAATAGATGCGGCTGTTGTCGGAATTGGTATAAACATCCGCAAAAATCAAAAGCTTGAAGGCGAAATAGCAAAAATCGCAGGAAGCATAGAAGAATCTAAATCTCTTAAAAACGAGGAAATGCCTGATTTATCCAAAAACCTCTTAATCGCCGAGACTGTAAAAAATCTCATAGAATTTTATAAGGCGTTTGAAAACGATAACACAAATATAAAATCAGAGATGATTGAAGAATACCGCTCTCTTTCAATGCTTACAGGGCAGACAGTCACGGTAAATCCAGTTGCGGGCGGTTCAGGAGAAAGCTACAAGGCAGTTGTAAAAGACGTCGATAAGGAAATGAGACTTGTCATAGAGACAGAAAACGGAGAGATAAAAATGCTGAATTCTGGCGAAGTGAGCCTCCATTCATTCGACTTCGTTTAGAACTCTTAGACAACTGCTTCTTGTTAACATAAAAACTTAAAATCAAAAACAAATTTTGTTATTTCAAAATCGTGACAATTATGGTATAATTTATTTTGATTATTTCTTTATTTCAAAATTGTTGGGCACCTCTAAATTTTTTTTAGGGATTCCGCTCTTATTTCTTTTTTTGGGAGTTTTACATTATGACTGATGACGATTTGGACCCGACGATTGCGGCTTTGCTTGAAGATGCGAATGAATCAAAACCTGATGACATTCCAACAATGGAAGAAAGCTTCGCTTTTTCGGACGCAGCTTTTGAAGCGGCATCATTTGACGAGCCTGTAGCAGAGAACAATTCAGCTCCTTACAAAGTTGATACACGCAGAAAAATAATCCGTCCTGTAAAAAAAATGTTCGAGGAAGAATCAAACCATGTATTTGATGACACCACATACTACAAAACGGCATTGGCAGGAGAAGGCGCGCAGTCTCAGCGAGTACATCAGCTGCTTTCTAAGTACCTCAACTGTCAGGATCCAAAAGAGCGTGTAGTTTTCAGACAGCAGATTCAATCCGCATGGTGGGAATTTCTTAAGCTTACTTGCGAGAAAATTTCTGATCCGACAATGCCAATGCCAAAGAAAATGCTTATCCGCTACGGCGTTGTACTTCCGTCCTTGTTTACGGCGGAACAAAAAGATTACTTCTCAAAGGCATTGCTCAAAAACGAGACTGGTGAGCCAGTCTACTATCTTGACGAATGGATGAAAGAAATTGCGTCAGGACACATCATTCCGTCCGCAACTGATGAAAAAGTCGTAAAACGTGCTCCGACAGGACCTAACGAAGAACATCAGAGACTTATGCAGCTCAAAAGCAAGAATGACGGAAAAATCCAGACTGCAGAAGGTTTTGCAAACGCAAAGGAAGCAGAACGCCAAATGGCAGAAGTCGAGCTTAAAAACCGTATCGACGCACTTTGCGAGCACGAGAAAATCATTGGACTTGAACCATTCAGACAGGCTTATACAGAGGGACAAAAACAGTTGTTCTCTGAGATTTTCGAGAGACTCCGTAACTTGCAGCGTCTGGACAAATCACTTGCAGGCTATCTTGCAGAACTAGAGGATGCACGAGAAATCGGTATTTCGCTTGAACAAAAAATGGGCACAATGCCAGAGTCTGAATCAGCATTCAGCGAAGAGGTCACAGGCGAGTTCGGAACAATAAGGCAAATGGCTAAAATGAGCTGTGGTCGCCGTGGTAATCCATTCCCTGTATTTACAAGAGAATTCTACCATTGTACACCGAATACTACAGGTTTCAGGGAACAGGTAGTCAACATCCTGCGCTGGATAGAAATGAACGACCGCACGGCTTTCCAGAAAAAAGCAAAGGGTGTTCCTGTAAGAATCCTGCCGTTCGTACTTTTGTTGCCAACATACGGTGACTTCGGTTTCTGCTGGCAGCCTTTCGAGCGATTGAACAGAGCGATGAGCCGTGGTAGAATCGTTATCCCTATGTATCCTCGCAATTTGAAAATTTCTTTGCTTATGGCTGTAGCTGATTACCGCTGGCAGTACGCAAAGGAACGTGCAGTAGACTGGACTGACCCTCAGGATGGTATTACAGGACAGTACTACCAGTACATTGAATCACAAAAAATGAAGGGCGACCTCAAATCAATGTTCATAGCAGACTATGTTACATGGATGACAAAAGAAATTGAGGGTACACAGGTAATGGACAAGGAACTGCGCGGTATTTTCTGGCGAAGCATTCCGTTCTCAAAAGAACGCAGAGAAATGCTCAGCAAGAGAAGCATGGTTTACCTTGATTTGTACAAGAAAGATTCAGTACGCGTATCTTCTCTTTCAAAGGCAGAAATAGAAGAAATCAAGGCTAACGACGTTCCATACGATGAATTGCGCTAATCTTATTTAAGTCGATTCATGTGAATCCGGGACTCTTATGAGTCCCGTTACATTTTTATATACAGAAGGTAAGTCTATGGACTTTGTAAAACAGCTTAGAGAAAAAGCTAAAGCAGCAGGAAAGACTATTGTTTTGTGTGAAGGCGAGGACAAGCGCGTTGTAGAAGCAGCTAGTGTTATCGTAAAAGAAGGAATAGCAAAGATTATTTTGCTCGGAAACAAAACTGAAATCGAGAAATTCGGTTTCGATATGAGCGGCGTAAATATCGTAGACCCAACAACTGATTCAAATGCTGACAAATATGCAGAAATCTTGTACAAAGCACGCGAAGGAAAACTCAACAAAAAAACAGGTCTTCCTGAATATGCTGACGTTGCAGCTGCAAAAGCCGCAGCTCTCAAAGACTACACAATGTACGGCGCATTGATTCTTAAAGCTGGAGACGCAGACGGATTCGTTTCTGGTGCTTGCCACTCAACAGCAAACACTCTCCGCCCAGGATTGCAGGTTATTAAAACAGCTCCAGGATGCAGCACAGTTTCTTCTTGCTTCATCATGGTAGCTCCAGAGGGAAGCAACAAATATCTTCCGAACGGAATCGCAGTATTCGGCGACTGCGCTATCAACATCAACCCAACAGAAGAGCAGCTTGCAGACATCGCAATCGCTTCTGCTAACACTGCAAAAGTAATCGCAGGAATCGAGCCAAAAGTTGCAATGCTTTCATTCTCTACAAAAGGAAGCGGCGCAGACCCTAAAGACGGCGACACAGTAGGAAAAGTTTCTCGCGCAACAATCATCGCTCACGAAAAAGCTCCTGAGCTTGCTTTGGACGGTGAATTCCAGTTCGACGCTGCAATCGCTCCAGAAGTTGGCGAGCTCAAGGCTCCAGGCAGCTCAGTTGCAGGTCACGCAAATACATTCATCTTCCCAAACATCAACGCAGGAAACATCGGTTACAAAATCGCTGCACGCATGGGTGGATGGAAGG
>CADCRJ010000063.1 GCA_902803735.1 uncultured Spirochaetaceae bacterium | reverse complement strand
CAGTGCCGAAAATGGAACGAGATAATGCCTGATTTCAGGATGAGCGTGAATATTTCTTATATTCAGGTTCAGAAGAGCGATGTGCTTTCTGATGTTGAGACCGCCTTGCTTTTGTCTGGCGTGAACCCTGCGAATATCACGATGGAGCTTACTGAGAGCGGTTATATCGATAACGTTGAGGCTTTGCAGAAGCTTACTGAGTCTTTTGCTAATATGGGACTTAATGTAGATATCGATGATTTTGGAACTGGTTACTCAAATTTGCGTTATTTGCAGTATATGCACGCAAATACGCTTAAGCTGGACTATACATTTGTTCATAAGGCTGCGAACGGCAATGAGGGCGACCGCAACGTCATAAAGCATATTACTCAAATGGCACATGAGATTGGGCTAAAAGTCTGCATGGAAGGCGTTGAGAATGGTACTGAGCTTGACAGGCTTAAGATTTACGAGCCAGATAAATTCCAAGGATTTTACTTTAGCCGTCCAGTAGGCAGCAATAATTTCTATGAGCGTTTTATATCCCCATGCGTAGGGGATTCTGAGATAGGCTCTGTCTCTGATTTGTCTGATATATAGAGCTTTCCATAAAAAACAAGGGGCTTAACGCCCCCTGTCTGAATCTAAAAACTCCCCGAAGGAAGTTTTTTTAGATGACCTATTCTTTTTCTGTTACTACAATATGCAAGTCTTTGAGCTGCTGCTCGTCAACTTCGCTTGGACACTCATCCATTGGGCTTGCTGCCAAATTGTTCTTTGGGAATGCAATGACTTCATGGATTGACTCTTCATGGCACATGAGCATGATAAGTCTGTCGAGTCCTGGAGCGATACCTCCGTGTGGCGGGGCACCGAATTTAAATGCCTGTACAAGGAATCCGAATGCTTTTTCGGCACGTTCGCGGCTGTAGCCTACAATCTCAAAAATACGCTCTTGAAGGACAGGGTCGTTGATACGCATACTTCCTGATGCAAGCTCATAGCCGTTCAGAACAAGGTCGTACAAGTCGCCTTTTACTTCGCCAGGGTCGCTTTCAAGAGTGTCCCAGTATTTCTGCTGTGGAAGCGTGAACATGTGGTGCTCAGTTTCCCAGTGATTCTCTTCCTCGTTCCATGCAAAGTACGGGAAGTCAATAATCCATGCAAAGTGGAACTCGTCCTGTGGATTGTACAGGTTCAAGTCTTTTCCGAGCTGCTTTCTGACTGCACCAAGTGCTGTACATGCTGTCTGCCAGTCCTCGTCGCTAACGAAGAGCAGCAGGTCGTTTTTCTCTGCGCCGAGCTTTGGGCAGATTTCCTTCTCTTTGCCAGCGAAGAATTTGCTGATTCCGCCCTCGAAAGCACCTTCAGCGTTTACTTTCATCCATGCAAGACCTTTTGCCTTGTAAGTCTTTGCTACGGTTTCAAGCGCCTCGATGGTCTTGCGTGAGTATTTGTCAGCTACATTTTTTACGACCAATGCCTTGAGACCGCTGCGCTTGTGTCTCTGTACTGAGCGGCCTGCGTTCGCTGCTCCTGCCTTGAATGCGTTGAAGTCGCTGAGTTCTGCCATGAAAGTAGCGTCCTGCATCTTCATGTCAAAGCGCAAGTCCGGCTTGTCGCTTCCGTACCAGTCAAATGCGTCTTCCCATGCAATCCTGTCGAATTTAGCAGGAAGTTCGTAGTTTAGGGTTTTCTTGAAGATATGCTGCATCATGCCTTCTGTTGTGGAAAGCACTTCCTCGCGGTTTGTAAAGCTCATCTCCATATCAATCTGGGTGAACTCTGGCTGACGGTCTCCGCGTGCGTCTTCGTCGCGGTAGCAGCGTGCAATCTGGAAGTATTTGTCAAAGCCAGATACCATCAAAAGCTGCTTGTAGAGCTGAGGAGACTGTGGCAAAGAGTAGAACTTGCCTGGGTGAACGCGGCTTGGAACCAAGTAGTCCCTTGCGCCCTCTGGAGTAGACTTTATGAATGTAGGGGTCTCAATTTCAAGAAATCCCTTTGAAGTGAGGTATTCGCGGGTTGCGAATGTTACCTGTGAGCGCAAGATAATGTTATGCTGCATTGGCTCACGGCGCAAATCCAGATAGCGGTATTTAAGTCGCAAGTCTTCGTTTGCGACTACTACAGTACCATCTTTCTGGCGTACTTCCTCGATTGAGAACGGAAGTTCCTGTGAGGTTGTGAATATCTGAATGTCAGAAGCCTCAACCTCAATCTCGCCTGTAGGCATATCTTTGTTAATGTCTTTTTCTGAGCGGGCTGTGACAACGCCTTCTACGGCAATACAGTACTCGCTTTTGAGCGAGGCTGCCGTTTTCTTTACTTCTTCAGAAGCTTTGTCGCCTACCATAACCTGGGTAATACCGTAGCGATCCCTAAGGCGTATGAACAAAAGACCGCCCAAGTCGCGGGTGCGGCTTACCCATCCGTTCAATATGACTTTTTTACCAACATCTGACTTGCGCAAATCGCCGCAAGTAACAGTACGCTTTGTGTTTTCCATAATTATTTTCCTTACTGAGAGAGTTTAATACAAAGTAAAAAAATGAGCAATCTAGCGGATTTATGGACAAAAAAAACAGGGTGCACTTTTGTGCACCCTGTTTTTTAGTCAGCGTATTGACTAGAACTTATAGCATACACCAACACCTGCTGATGTGTGTCCAAGGTCTGTTTTGCTGTAGTTGAGTTTGTCATCACGTGAGTAGATTGTTGCCCAAGCTGTTACGTTTGCTTTCTTGCTTGCGTTCAATACAACAGACGGTGTGACTGTGAAGTAGTTTCTCAAACGAGTTCCATAATCATCCTCATCCCAGCGGTCAGCGATGTAGAATGAGCTTTCGCCTCTGAGCTCAAGAAGCTCTGTTACTTTGAATGATACGTAAGGAACGATCATGTGCTGGTATCCAGATGCATCCTCTTCTTTTGTTCCGCCGTCTGCGAAGAACTGATGTTTGCGAGCGATGTAGCTGTAAGAGATACATCCGAGAGTAATGTTATCATTTGGAGCATACTCAAGGTTTCCTACGATGATACCATACTGATGTGCTTTATGATTCTGTCCATGATATGTCAAGTCCATTTTGCCTTCTGCAATGAGTGTGAGGTTCTCAATACCAGTGAATCCTACTCCTGCGTAAGAAAGACCCTGTCCATGGAAACCACCGACTACGAAGAACGTGTCATTTCCATATTTTGCAGATACTGCACCAAGTGTGTGGTTTGGTTTGATCTTTCCCTGTCTTCTTGCTTTTTTTGCAGAGTTTGCCTGATCAACTTCTGAATAGTCATATGTATCAGGATTAAGATTTGTTGCAGATGCTGTTACGTACAATCCTTCGATTGGGTTTACAACTAAGCGGACACCATATGCTGTTTCTGCAGTTGCTGAGAAGCTGTAGTCCAAATCTCCACCTGTTGAAGTATATGCGTCATGGAGCTTTCCACCCTCTGCGATAATCTTTCCGTCAAAGAATTTTGCATAGCCCATAGCCCATTTTACTTTTTTGTTTGACTCCTCAAACCAGTTTGAGAAGTCATCGTTCTGGAAACGAGCTGAGATACCGCCGTTCTCTGCCTCGTAGTCAAAGTTAAGTCTGAGACGCTGGTTTCCACCAAAATAGTATCCACCAACCCAAGCGTTACCTTTTACTGATGGGTCGTTAACGTAGCCATCCTCACAGTCTCCGTTGATACCGCCGCGGATAAAACCACTTACTTTGAGCTCTGCGAAAGCAGATGCACTCAAAAGAGCTGCTACAGCAGCCACACATGCAAATTTTTTCATACTTTACTCCTAAGTTTTAGATTTGCAGGTAATAATATCTTACCGATTCCTAATTCCTATAAAATCACTAGGTAAACAACCTAATATCTTATGCCAAAAAATTACAATTTTTGTAACTTTTTGGCAATACATTTTTTTAAAAAAAATTGACTAAAATTTCTCAATTGAGTTGCCACTATTCCATTGAATAATTGTCATTTTAAGGTTATTCTGTAATGACTGCGTTTTATCTGTGTCTATAAAAACGTTTTTTTATAGAAAACGTATGTCGAAATTTTTTGCACGAGGTCAAAATGGGCGATAAATTTGATTTTACGATTGAACAGCTCGGAGAGTGCAAGGTTCCGTCTCCAATCGAGCTTTCTAAAAGTCACGGTGAATTCCGCGCTAACTATGTAAAGGATACTTCTTTTGTCCGCAACCATGTTAATGTTTTTGAGGACAATTACCGCGACAATGACTTAACCCCAGAAAACTTGCTTCAGAAAGCAGGTCCTAGGGAATACATCTATTTTAACCCTGCTCATGTTACTGCTGGTATTTGTACTTGCGGTGGTTTGTGTCCAGGTCTCAACGATGTAATCCGTGCGGTTGTTCGTTGTTTGTACTTGCGCTACGGCGTAAAGAGAATCAAGGGATTCCGTTTCGGTTTTAAAGGATTCTTCCCTGAGTCTGGCTATGACACAATTGATTTGACTCCAGAAGTCGTTGACGAGATTCACAAAATCGGTGGTTCTTTCCTTGGAACAAGCCGTGGTGGTGGAAATCGCGTTACTGATATCGTAGACGCTCTTGAGTCTCTTTCTATAAATATGTTGTTCGTAATCGGTGGCGACGGAACACAGCGTGGTTCCCTTGACATTGCAAACGAGGTTGAGAGACGTGGTCTTAAAGTTTCTGTAGTTGGTATTCCAAAAACAGTTGATAATGACCTTCTTCTCATCGACCGCTCATTCGGTTTTGAGACTGCCGTTCAGAAAGCACGTGATGCTGTTACAGCAATCCACATGGAGGCAAATTCTCAGATTAACGGTATCGGTCTTGTAAAGCTTATGGGACGTGAGTCTGGCTTTATCGCTACTGCTACTGCGCTTGCAAGCCATGAGACAAACTTCTGTCTTATTCCTGAGGTTCCTTTTGATTTGGACGGTCCTAACGGTTTCCTTGCTCATCTTGAGGAGCGTCTCAAACGCAGACATCATGCCGTTATTATCGTTGCTGAGGGTGCAGGACAGGATTTGCTTAACACTACAAACGAGACTGACGCTTCTGGAAACAAGAAGCTTGCTGATATCGGTATTTTCTTGCGCGACAAAATCAATGAGTATTTTGCTGCAAAGGGAATCCACTGCAACTTGAAGTACGTAGACCCAAGCTATCAGGTTCGTTCTGCCGTAACTACAGCAAACGACTCAATCTACTGCGAGCGTCTCGGAAACAACGCCGCTCATGCTGCTATGGCAGGAAAAACAAAGTGTGTAGTTGGTCTTGTTCATGACAAGTTCGTATACATCCCAATTGAAGCTGTAACTCATAGACGTAATGTTGTTGATACAGAGGGTGCTTTCTGGCGAGATGCTCTTGACGCAACTGGTCAGCCAATCTTCATGGTTAACAACATGGCTTCTGTTGAGGAGCACATAAAACGCGTTAAGAACTAAACGTATCTTAGAAAACGCTTGAAAAGGGGCAGCCGCTGTGAAGTGTACTTTACAGTGGTTGCTCTTTTTTTAGCCTTTGCGGCGTACCTCAAAATCTGTCGAGGTGTGTTTTTTCTGCTGCTCGTGCTGTTGCTGGAACGATTCGTACAGCTCTGTCTGGATGGACCTGCCGTTTGTTTTCTGTGGCGGCGTCCATTTGCCGTTTTGCTCAAGCGTATGAGAGTTGTTCTCGTCCTCAAAAAAGCTGCAGAGCGTTTTTTTTGCCTGCTCAAAGCATTTTCTGTTCTTGATTGGGAACATAAGCTCAATGCGTCTGTCAAGGTTCCTTGGCATCCAGTCCGCGCTGCTCATGTACAGCTCTTCGTTCCCGCCGTTCTTAAAGTAGAATATACGCGAGTGCTCAAGATAGCGTCCTACGATTGACACTACCTTTATGTTTTCGCTCATGCCTTCAACGCCGGGAACTAGCTGGCAGATTCCGCGGACGTTCAGCAGAATCTTTACCCCAGCCTGACTTGCCTTGTACAGCGCGCTTATGATTTCCTCATGCCCTAGTGAATTCATCTTTGCTATGATTAATCCAGGATTCTCTGGCGTTGACCGTTGTGTCTCCCTGTTTATCATTTCAAGAATCCTGCTCTTTAAGGTGACTGGGGCCATAAAGACGTGGTTCATGGTTTGCAGGGCTGTGTAGCCGGAAAGCAAATTGAAGAAGAACGTTATATCATTTGCAATGTCGTTGTCAGCCGTGAAAAGGGAGAAGTCGGAGTACATCTTCGCTGTCTTTGCGTTATAGTTGCCTGTGCTAAGATGAACGTACCTCTTGATTCCGTCTTCTTCCCGCCTTATTACGAGCAGGGCTTTTGCGTGCACTTTTAGGTTCACGACTCCATAAATTACGATTACGCCTGCTTTTTCAAGCTGTGTAGCCCATCCAATGTTACGCTGCTCGTCAAATCTTGCTTTTAGCTCGACGAATGCTGTAACTTGCTTGCCGTTGCGGGCGGCACGAATCAGGGCCTTTATGATTTCTGAGTTTTTCTCGGTTCTGTACAAGGTCATCTTTATTGACAGCACTTTTGGGTCATCTGCCGCGTCTGACACGAATTTTGTGATTGGCTCAAAGGATTCGTAAGGAACGTAAAGCAGCCTGTCGTTTCGTTTTATATTGTTCCAGATTGATGAGCCGCGGGTTTTGATATTGAAATTTTTCCACGGCACAAAGCTCATTTCCTTTGTCGTGTCAAGAATTGCAAGTTCTGCGAGATTCTCCATTTTTAGCGGGCCGTTCACAATGCAGACATCCTGCTCGCTGAGGCAAAGCTTTTCTTTGAGATATTCAAGGATTTCGGGGCTTGTTCCTGTGCACAGCATTCTTACCGCGAACGAGTAGTTCCTGTTTGCAATGACTTCTTCCATCGCTTCTATGAACTGCTCCCCTGAGTCTTCGTCTACGCCCATGTCCGCGTCTCGTGTTACCGAGAACAAGAGCGATTCTTCTACTGTGTAGCCCGGAAAAAGCCGTGTCCCATAGTTCAGGATTATGTCCTCAAGCAGCGCAAAAGCCGTATTGCCGCTTTCTGACGGCATGAATACAATTTGCTGGCTGTTCTTTGGTATTTGCACGATTGCGATTACATCGTCGTTTTTTGCATCTTTGCTGCTTGCAATGGTAAGGGGCATTGTCTTTATGCCAGGAATCATTTTCAGCTTGAAAGCGGCGTAAACCGTAGAACCCGCGATGTGCGTGACGTTGTCTTCTGCTCGCAGTGGAGTCAGGATTGGTGCGATTTCTTGCTTGAAAAGGTTCAGGGTGTATGATTCCTGCTGGTGTGTATAGTTTTCTGGCTGAACGTATACTATACCATGTTTGGCAAGTTCTGGCAGGACTGAGTCCTTTAGTTCCGAGTATTGCTTGTTTATTATTTCCTTGGAATTTTGGCAGATTTCAGCGAGAATCTGCTCGTTCGTCTTGCCCGATATATCTGTTGAGCTAGGCTCTCTGCTCAGCAGGCGTTTTAGTGATGCGACCCTGACTTGAAAGAATTCGTCAAAATTTGATGAGACTATTGTTAGGAATTTTAGTCGCTCCATAATTGGGTTGTCTGTGCGGTAGCCTTCAAAAAGCACGCGTCTGTTGAATTCAATCCAAGAGAGGTCACGGTTAAAAAATTGAGTGGTCATAAGGAGCCTCCATTTTTTTACATAAGAACAACTTTATATCCAAATACTGATTCAAACAGGTCTGATTTTTCAGAGATTGCGATTTTTTCAAGCACGTTGTTGTGCGTTCCGTCGGTGCGTAATGTCATTGTGTCGTTTGTGAACGCGATTTTTAGCCCATGGACACGCTGTGTGTGCGCCCTGTCTATGGCATCTGCAATTCGCAGAATGGCCGTCAGCTTCAGGATTGTAAGTCGTAGTTCCCTTGTAAGCGACGTAAAGCTCTGGTCGTCCTTCATGTTTTTGGAGCCCCTGTGCCAGAGCGCGATTTGAGAAACGACGGTTATATCGTCCTTGTTCATTCCAAAAATCTCGGAGTGTTCTATAATGTATTTTGAGTGCTTGTTATGGTCGCTTGCACTTATGAACGTTCCTATGTCATGCAGGAGCGCGGCGATTTCAAGCAACATTCTGGCTTTTTTTTCAAGCCCTAGCTCTTCTCGCAGCTCGTCAAAAAGGAACGCGCTTGTATACCGTACGTACTGGGCGTGCTTTTCGTCCGCATTGTATTTGTGCAAAAGGTTTAGTACGCTCGCTATAATCTGCTCGTAGAATTCCTGCTGAATATCTGCGTTCTGCCTTGTTTTTTTTGCGATGACAATTCCTTCCTGCAAATTTGTCTCAGGAACTATGATTGTCTTTACGTTCGTAAGGTTTATGAAAAGCTGGTAAACAAGAAGGTTTAAGTGCAGGGACTCTGCCTCTGTGTATGAGATTTTGTATTTTGCGACGAGTTCTTCTGGAGTGTAATTCTGGATTTCGTCAACAAAATTATCAAAATCAACGCGTTCAATTTCCCACAAAAATGTGGAGACGGGTCTTCCTGCAAAGAGTGCGGCAAGCTTTACGTCTATACCGATTGCAATGAACTGCTTTACCTTGCTCAAATCAAGTTCGTTGTTTAGGGAGCCTTTTGTGTTGTTGATGAATTCGGTGATGTAGCGGCGGGCATCGCCCATTGAGCCCATCATTGTTTTTATTTGCTGCTCAATGATTATCGTGCCAAGCCTCATGCTGTGTGCTCCGGCAATCTTTCCGTGCTCTATCAGCATGATTTCTGTTGAGCCTCCGCCTGCCTCAAGAATTATGCTGTTTTCTTCAAGGTCTGCGAAGCCGCTTTCTTTTAGGCGGTTGCTTACTGCAAGGTATTCAAGCCTGTTTTCCTCAATGCCGTCAATGACTTTTACCCTAAATCCTGTCTTTACCATGATTCGGTCAAGTATGGAGTCCCTGTTCTTGGCTTCCCTGAAAGCAGACGTGGCGAATACTGTCACCTCATCTGGCTTTATGTTCCAGCCTGCCAGCTGCTCCTTAAATCGGTTGAGGATAGAAAGACACTGCAAGAGTGTGTCACGGCTTATTCTGCCAGATGTGAACACATCCCTTCCCAATGAGACCGGCTGGTCAGAGCGGTCAAGAATACTGTGCTCGCCAGCATCGTTAATTTCTGAAACCAGCAGCCTTATGCCGGTCGAGCCGATTTCTATTGCAGATTCAAGCTTTGACATTCCTACAGTTTGTCAATCAACATCGAACATTTGCCTGATGGAATCGGCAGGGTCTTTTTCTTTTGTCCGAGAATATTGATTGTAAAGTAATACAGTTTCTCGCTTTCCATTTGGATTTCCCATCCGCGAGGACTCTTGTTGCTCAGAATCGTAATAAGGTTACGTTTAAGAGACAGTTTCTCAATGCCCATGATTTCAAGGTTAGGGATAATCCAGTCAACAGTCTTTCTAGGAAGGCTTATCGAGAGACCGATAACATTTTCTATCATAAGGGCGATTGTAGACAATCCAATTGTGAGCAAGTACTTTTTACGCGGATAGTTCTCGTCCGAAAGCATTGTTGCAGGACCTTCCTTGCATGGCAGATAAGCTTCGTACAAGTCTCCTTTTGAACCGTCCGCAGGAGAGAGCGCTTCAAGGACGAAGTACAGGTGTCTTATGGTACACTCGCGCGCAAGGTCGTAACGCTGATATTTTTCAAGACCTTTTACGACCATGAAGTTTAATGCTGGATATACGCTTCCGCAGAAGCCTTCTCCGTTCTCTCGGAATTCCATGCTGTCTGCACTCAGCGTAGGGAACGGATGCTCCGTACCGAATGTCGCTGGGTTTGAGAGGTGTGCCACAAGTGCGTCTGCCTTGTCCGCATTAGGAATTTCTGCGAGAAGTGGCCAGAAGCCTGCGATTGTCTTGTGTGGCAATTTGTTGGCGTCTTTGTCCAAGTCATGGTAGAACCCTGTCTCTGGGTTCCACATCATTGAGTTGATTCTTGTTTTAAGGCTAAAATAAGCCCTCTTGTACTGGAAGCTCAGTTCCTTGTCGTTCAAAATGTCGCCGAGCGAGCTCATGTTAAGTGCGTTTATGGCAACGGCTGTGTTAAAGTCAACGGCATAGTAAGTGCCGTTACGAGGCGCGTTGAACATTTCTGAAGCTGTTACAGGAGCCGCATAAAGACCATTTTCTTGCTTAAAGTTCTCGTCGAGCCAAGTCATGTACTTTTGGAGCATTGGCATAATTTCTTTTATGCGGCGTTTGTTTGCGGACTTGTGGTAAAAATTGAACTCTGCCCATGCGAACAGTGGCATACCGACGCCCATTGGGTTCGTGCTGTCTGTTACAGGCTCTCCAGTTTTAAGGTCATATTTCCAGCGGATTGCTCCGTTGTCTTCCTGTTTGCTGTAAAAATAGTCAAGATTCCTTTCTGGTTCATAGTTTTTGTTTGAGTAGACTAGGAAAAATGACGAGAATATTGCTTCATACTGATCGATGACAAGCTGCTTTTCATTTGGATATATGAAATAACCGTCCGCAGAGACTTCATTCGTTTTTGGGTTAATCCATGAAGTTGACAGCAAGTTCCATGTTTTATCATAAATGTCGACAAAATCCTGATCGTAAAAATGGATTTTAGGAAAATCTTTCTTGTTCACAAAAACTCCAGAATGTGCATAGAGCACTTAGTTCAAAGTATATCACAGAATTTTATAAATGTGTAAAAAATTCTGTATATTTTTATTGGGATAAATCGCCCGACAGCAAATTTTCGGGCGGTAAAAATCAGAATCTAACGGTACGTGAGGCGGATTGTCTCAGTCTCTGTTTTGTGCCGTGATTTAAGAAGCAAAGTTTTGTTTTGCTCCTGATACATATAGCCGGAAGAGTTGTATGACTCGAACCGAGGGTCAAAATGGAATGCGACGCCGTAAATCTCGATTTTTGAGAAAGGCTTTATTCCGTTTATTATGACATAGTGACTGTCTTCTTTTTTTGCCGCGATGGAAATTGTTCCCTGACCATTGCGTTCTGTATACCATACAGAGCTTGCTGAGGTCCAAGCCCAGATTCCTTCTTCGTGGTACAAATTCTCAAAGTGCGGATAGTTGTTATTCTTGACAAGAATAGGGTACAGTTCCGCGCTGCTTATTAAATCTGGCTGGTTGTTTAGCATTGTTGAGTTGACAATGGCATAGCCCGCAGTAAGTATGTCATCTGCACCAAAATGGGTTCCGTACTCAATGAGAGACGAACCTGCTTTGAGCATTATTATATTTGAGACAGGTGTCCCGTTCTCGTTTATAGAAACTGTATAGTCTGTGTCCGAGAGGGTGCAGGCACTTTCTATTAATTTTATACAATCTTGAATTACAGGAGCGAGAATGTCTGCCAAATTTGAGCGAAGCGCAATAAGCCTCATGTATGTCATAAGAACGCCAGTAGCTTCTGATGGCGTAACCTGCTTTTGCTCGTCTTTTGTCTGTGCCTGTGCAGAAATCACTGCCGCAGGTATTGAAAGCAGAGTCTTTGCGTTCTCGCTGGATTTCATTATCGTAAGATAATCTGCCAGCTCCTCCATGAGAAATATCGTGAGCGATTGATTCGCTATTGAGTTGAATACCATTTCGTTTAGGTTCTCAATATGCCTGTCGAGACTCGGCTTCATAGCTTTGAGAGTATTAAGATAAGGAGCCGAGAGGAAAGTTCTCCTGTTGCTTTTCTTGAACTGCTCAGGGACAGCCGCAACCGCCTGCTTGAATTTGTTTTGAGAAATCATCTCCGCAATATATGCGGTTACTTCGCTTTCAGACAGCGTTGATGGGTTCTTGAATTGTGCTACGGTGGCTTCTATGAGTGAGCGTCTGAATTCTGCCATGTTAGAGTCGTAGGTTTCTTTTAGGGCAATCTGATGCTCAGGATTTATTGAAGCAAAAGAGAATTCAAGAGATGGGTCAAACACAGAGAATTGTGCGAAAACGCTCTTGTCTGTAAATTGAATTACTGTGTCGCTGATATTTTTTGCTGTAAGGGCGTAGTTTTCTCCCTTTGAGCTGAAAATCAAACGAGATTTAGTTTTGTCTGTAACCGAATATCCAGATTCTGGTTTAAAATTTAATTCCAACCGTGCCGCATCTTCTGGAAGCGTTGTGTAGATAGAAAGCGTTGGCTGCTGTTCTGCCGTGCTTACGGAGAAAGTTATGGATGTATCATGGCTGAACAAAATTTTATAAGAAAATGGTGTATCCTGCTCACAAGAGACTAACGTGAGGTTTTCAATTGTTTGATAATCATTTAAAGTAAGTATTGCAGGGGTTATCTCATCTGCATAAAATGAAATTCCCTTGAAAGACACCTTTAAAGAATTTTTGAGCGACGACGAACCATCTTGGTTTTGGGTTTGCGCCAATGATATATGGAGGGGACCGATATTTTTCATGATGACAGATTCGTTTCTAAATTGAAGAACGAAAATGCCGACAATAACAATACTATACAGAACAATAAGTCCTGCCAATTTTCTGAAAGGATGATTAAACATTTTGTTCAGTTTACCTAATGAATAATTTATTTTCAACTGCAAAAAATTGCAAATACTTACTATAAATGTATTATATGGAGATAATATGAAGATTGTAAAAAAGAAATTCCTAGGATTAGTTTTTATTGGAATGCTGTTGCCCGTTAGTTTTTCTTGTGCGTCAGGTCCTAAAAATAATGCAGAAAATCCTGTTATATTTTCTAATTCTGGGGAGCCTCTTGTTGCTGTTGCTAATTCTGGCTCGTCTGTTTCTTCTGGTTCTGCAGAAGTTGCAGAAGATGTTAAATTTGTTCAGAATGTGAGCGAGACGCTTAATTCTGGCTCGGTGGATGATGCTCTTGCCCTTTTCGAGTCAATGCCTGAGAGCGTTGCAAATGATTCGGATCTTCTCTCATTAAAGGCTTCGTTGCTTTTGTCTGCTGGAAAAGATTCTGACGCAGAGAAACTTGCTTCTCAGCTTCTTAAGAGTGAACCAAAAAATCTTGACGTGCTTGAGCTTAACGTTATGATTGCGAAGAAAAAGGGCGATGCCGCTAAAAAAAGCCAGCTCATAAAGCAGATTCTTGCAATTGACCCAAAAAATGTTAATGCGAACATTGAGCTTGGCAGTGAGCAGGCTTTACGCCGCAATTATAAGGCTGCAAGGGAGTATTACAACAAGGCCGTTGCCGTTGAGCCAAAAAATACCGAGGCTTTGTTCGGCTATGGAAAAATGTCTTATTATCTGGAAAAAGACAAGGATGCACGAGGTGCGTTCGAGCGTATGATAAAGCTTGAGCCTGATAATGCACTTGCTTATTCTTACCTTGCAAAGCTTGATTCTGAGAAGAGGCTTTATAAGGTTGCAAAAGAAAACATTTTGAAGGCTATTTCTATTGAACCTGACGTAAGCGACTATTATTTTGACCTCGGTACTTATTGCCGTTTCTTGGGTGATTATCCAAGTGCAGAGGAGGCTTGGAAAAAAGCCGCTGCTTTGGAGCCTGACTATTTCTTGGGATACGCTTATCTTGCAGGCCTTTGCGAAGAAAAGGAGCGTTGGGCTGATGCCCTTGGTTACTATCGTCAGGTAGTGCAGAAAAATCCTCAATATTACTATGCATACGAGTCTCTTGGTATGCTCGCTTGGCGTGAAAAGCATTATGGGGAAGCTCGCGCAGCATTTGAAAATGCTCTTAAGAACAGTCCAGACAATGTTTCTTACGTCCTTATGATTGCGGCTTGCTATTTGCGTGAGAATAATATTGCTGGATGAAAAAAAATCACAGAGACTGCGATGAAGACAATGGATAAGAAGTCTTTGGATTATACTCTTGTCCGTATGTATCACGACATGGCTGGAGACTCTGGCGTTGCAATCAAGATTCAGAACGAGCAGAACAGAAACAAGCGTGGTAAATTTTTGTTCTATTATGCCCTTTATTTTGACATTTTGAAGAAGACAGACCTCGCAAAAAAATACTATATTGAGGTTGTTGAAATGAAAAGCCCGATGTTCTTTGAGTATCGAATGGCAGAATGGGCTAAAAATGGAGATTAAGACTAAAAATGTCTCAGACCAAGAAAATTGTTGTGTTGAATGGCAGGCGGTTCGTTCTTATTGGAACCGCGCACGTTTCAAAAGAGAGCTGCGTTGATGTCGATTCCGCTATCAGGGAAGAAAAGCCTGATTGTGTCGCTATTGAGCTTGATGAGCAACGCTACGCCTCTTTGGAAGATAAAGATAAATGGAGAAACCTTGATATTGTAAAGGTTCTTAAAGAAAAAAAAGGATTCTTGCTCCTGGCGAACCTTATACTTGCGAGCTTTCAACGCAGGAT
>CADCRJ010000062.1 GCA_902803735.1 uncultured Spirochaetaceae bacterium | reverse complement strand
AGCCAGAAAAATGGGGATTCCAGTCGATCCGCCTGACGTAAACCGCTCCGACTCAGACTTTGACGTTGTTGACGGTCATATTGTGTTTGGTCTGCGAGGAATCAAGGGAATGGGAACATCCGCAGCAGCCGCTATCGTAAAAGAACGTACTGAAAACGGTCCGTTCAAAGATTTCCTGGACTTTTTGATGCGTATGCTCAAAGTCAAGGATGACGGGTCAGGCGACGATAAAGCAGTAAAATCCGCAAAAGTGGCTGTAAACAAAAAAGCAATCGAAGTTCTCATAAAGACAGGAGGCTTTGACAATCTCGACAAAAACCGTCCTACCCTGCTAGAAAATCTAGAGGCGGCCTACAGCTACACAGAGAAAATTATCTCAGGCTCTGAAAATGGACAGCTCAGCCTGTTCGGTGACACAGAGGAAAAGGAATTCTCGGACTACGTATACACAGAGGTTCCTGACTGTTCCAAGCTGGACAAACTCAACATGGAGAAAGAGCTTATAGGCTGCTATGTTTCAGGACACCCGCTTGACGAATACAAAAAAGCGTATGAGAAAGCAACCCTGAACTCGCAGAATCTGGCAAGAGAGGCAAAATTTGCAAAACAGATGCTAGAAAGCAGTCCTGACGGAAACTCATGGAAGAGCAGAAATTCAGGCAAGGTCTATACGACAATCGGCATGGTCATGGGATTGAAACCCTTCGTCAATAAAAAAGGGCAGACTATGGCATTTGCAAAATTGCAGGATTACAAGGGCTTTATAGACATAACCTTTTTCCCAAAAACATGGGAAACGCTAAAAGATTCTGTCCAGAACGAGAAGATTCTTGCTTTTAAGGGGAAACTCGATGCATCAAGGGACACTCCGACCTTCATCGTCGATTCTCTTGAAGACCCGCAGAGCCTCCAGGAGCACGCAATTCAAGAAGTCCATATCCAAATGGAAGAGAATTGCAAAACAGAGCAACAATTATTTGAATTAAAGGAATTTTTATTTGGTGTAAGCGGTAATTGTTCAATATATTTACATATAGATACTGCTACAGAATCATACACCATAAAAGCAAGCTCGCAGCTTTCTGCACCATCCACGCAGGAATTCGTGCAATCGCTCAAGCAGCTACAATATGTAAAAGATGTATGGCTTATGTAAAAAGTATTCAGTTAAAAATCAAAGTTAAGGGGTAAAATTATGTACACACTCATAGTTCTTGTATCAAACATTATCTTTTTGTACACCATGATGTGCATTATAAGAATGATTCTGACTTGGTTTCCAGGTGCTGAATATTCAACATTCGGAAGAATACTCAGCAATATCTGTGATCCATACTTGAATATTTTCAGAAAGCTCACTTGGCTTCGTATTGGTGCCTTTGATTTTTCCGCAGCGATTGGAGTCTGTGTATTATGGGCCGCAAGCAGCCTTATTGCAACAATATTCATAAGCAAAATTACGCTCGGCGGAATATTAGCAGCTATAGTAGGTTTGATATGGCAAATAGTACGCTCTGTAATAGGATTCTTACTGTTCCTGCTTATTGCAAGGCTGATTGTGCTTCTTGTAAGCAAAAAATCTGGCTACGGCACTATATGGGACAGCTTGGACAGAGCCATAACGCCTTTTATTTATAAAATTGTCTCGCCAATTTCACGTGGCAGACCAATGTCATTCATAAAAGCTCTTGTGATTTCAATATTGGTGATACTCATTCTTGCCGTAGCAGGCGAATATATAATGAGATATCTGAACACTATGCTCAAAGCATTGCCAGTCTAACAACACAATAGGAGTGTGCAGAAAAAATGAAACTCTCGGAAATAAACAACTCAATAAGCACACTCCCTGGAGTGGGGCCAGCTAAGGCAAATCTCTTCGCAAACTTGAACATTTTCACAATAGGAGATTTGCTCAGGTTCTATCCACGTGATTACGAGGACAGAACGCAAAAAATTTCGATTACCCAATGCATTCAGAGCAAATCGGCAAAAGTCCACACAATCGCACAAGTAACGGCACACGAATGGTTTGGATACGGACGCATGAAGACCCTAAAAATCCATGTCTCGGATGGCACAGGAAATGCCGTTCTTGTAGCGTTCAACCGTCCGTTCCTTGAAAAATCACTTCCACAAGGCTGTATAATAGCCCTTACAGGAACTTTCTCATTCAAATATGGAGAATTGCAGAGCACTCAGTTTGATACAGAAAAAATTACTAACCAGGGAACTCTAACGCAGTTTATAAACGAAAAGGTTCCAAACAGCAAGGTTATTCCTATTTATCATCAGACAGAGGGATTAACCAGCAAAATAATATCAAAAATCATCCAGACAGCGTTAAGCCAGTATTCACTAGGAATTGACGATGAGATTACTGACTCATTAATGAAAAAGAACAATCTGCTCTCAAAACGGGAGGCTCTCAGAAAAATACACTTACCAACGACTATAACAGAAGCCAGGGATGCCCGAAGGACTTTTGTTTATGAGGAACTGTTCGCTTTTCAGAAGATTATCGCTGAGCGTTCCCTCGCACACAGGGGAAAGCTGCCATCAATAGAAAATGACGGAACAACGGCTCAGAAACCTGTTTCAGACCAAGAGTTTGAAGGCTCTCTCTCTCCAAGGCAAAAGCAACTCACTCAAAGGCTCTCGTTCCAGCTTACGCAAGACCAGAAAGCGGTCATAACTTTTATGAACTACGAGATTGACCGAAATTTTGACGCGGCTCACGGTGTTGAAAAAAAATCGTACGCAATGCGGTCTTTGCTTCAAGGTGACGTTGGCAGCGGTAAGACTTTGGTCTCATTTTTTGTCGCGCTTAGGATAATCGACTACGGCAGTCAATGCGTTCTTATGACTCCAACAGAACTTTTGGCAAAGCAACACGCAGAAAATGCAGCGCGACAGCTAGAATCCGTAGGCGTTCGTGTCGCTTACCTCACAGGAAACATAAAGACAAAAGGCAGGGAAGCTTTGCTCGATGCCCTAAAAAAAGGAGACGTTGATTTTATCATCGGTACGCACGCATTATTCTCAAAACAAGTTGTTTACCACGATTTGGCACTAGCCATCATCGATGAGCAGCACAGGTTCGGCGTACTGCAACGCTCCGCAATAGTCGAAAAAGGGCGGCAAAGCATAGATTCGTATATCAGGGAGCCAAACTTGCTTATGATGAGCGCGACTCCAATTCCGCAAACGCTTGCACAGACTGT
>CADCRJ010000061.1 GCA_902803735.1 uncultured Spirochaetaceae bacterium | reverse complement strand
GTTGGTAATCTTAATTCCGAGACTGGACTTCCGCTCTCTGTTTTTACGATTAGACCAGAACATGAGCTTGGTTTCTTCGAGATGGGAATGAACCGCGAGAATGAAATTGGCGAAATCTCTAAGGTTCTAAAACCAAACTATGGCATTGTTACAAACATAGGAACCGCTCATATAGGCTTGTTGGGTTCCAGGGAGAATATTGCCACAGAAAAGAAAAAAATCTTTAATCATGTGGATGATTCAGGTGCTTGCATTATTCCAGCCGCTGATGATTTTGCTGATTTTTTGGCAAAAGATGTTAAGGGTCGAGTCATTCGCTACGGCATTAATCAGGATTCTTCCGTTGAGTTTGTGCGTGACGAGGGACTTGAAGGTACTGTATTCAAAGTTGACGGTCTTGAGATGCGTCTTGCTCTTCCTGGGCAGTACAATTTTATAAATGCTCTTGGTGCTATTGAGCTTGCAAAAGTTCTTGGCGTTAGTGCGGCTCAGATAAAAGCCGGCATAGAGAGCCTTAAGCCTCTGGGTGGACGCAGCACTCTAAAAAAAGGTCGTTTTACGGTTCTTGAGGATTGTTACAATGCAAACCCTGATTCAATGGAAAAGGCGTTGGAATTCGTTTCCTCGATTCATCTGAACTGTAAGAAAATACTTGTGCTTGGCGATATGTTTGAGCTTGGCTCAGAAAGCGAGAGCGCGCATTCTGTGGCTGGTTCGCTTGCGGCTCAGACTGGTGCGGCTTGCATTGTTTTTGTAGGCGATGCAATGCGTTTTGGTTACGAAGCCGCCGTTAAGGCTCTCGGTTCAAGTCAAGGCGTTCTTGTTGAGTATGTTGGCGGAAAAGATGATTCCGCAATAAAAAAAGTTGCTTCTATTGTTTTGAACTTTTCAAGTGGCGGCGATTTCCTGCTTTTGAAAGGCAGCCGCGGAATGGGCTTGGAACGTATCTTGCCGTTACTGGAGCAGGGACTGTAGCACAGATGGGAAAGTTCAGATTTTTTACGGACAAACCGCTTGAAAAGTACAGAAAAAGTGATTCCTCTATCGCCCTCTTGATGATTCTTATGTGGGGCTTGGGCATGGTCACGCTGTATTTTTGTTCAAGTGATTCAGGTTTCTTAAAGTTCAATGACTCCCTTCATTTTATGAAACGCCAGCTGATAAGTTCCGCTTTGGGCTTTGTGCTTTTCTGCGTGTTTTTGTCATTGAATATGGAGACTGTGCGTAAAATCTTACCGATTCTTGTTTTCGGCTCGCTTTTTCTCTGCCTGTTGACCCTTGTTCCGGGAATCGGCGTAGAGAGAAATGGTGCAAGACGTTGGATTCGTATTCCATTTTTGTCTACGTTCCAGCCCTCGGAAGCGATTAAGTTCGTGTCGATATTGTTTCTTGCTAATTATTTTGACAAACAGAGCAGAATCCAAAAAAAGGAAGATAGAAATGTTTTTCCTGCCGTTGCTTTGCTTATTATCTTTTCTGGCTCAATTCTAATGCAGCAGGATTTCTCAACCAGCGTGTTTGTCTTTATGATAGGAATCGTTCTCTTTGTTGTATCCGGTCAAAAGATAATCTGGTTGTTCCCGCTTATGACAATAATCGGACCTCTTTGTGCTCTCATGGTATTTTTGGAGCCTTACCGACTGAGCCGAATTATAGGATTTTTCTCTCCGGAGGAATATCAGGAGACAATAAATTATCAGAGCATTGCCGCAAGAAAGGCAATTTCTTCAGGCGGCTTCTGGGGGCAGGGCTTTGGTAGCGGTCTCACTAAAATTTCAAATATTCCAGAAATTCAGTCGGATTATATTTTTGCAGGCTGGGTTGAGGCATTGGGCTTGTTCGGCGTTCTTGCATATTTTGCACTTCTTGGTTTGTTCTCATGGAGGGTTCTTCATTGTGCGCTTACGACGGCAGACCGCTTTGCTTCTATCGCAGTGTTCGGATTCCTTGCTGCTATAATCGGGCAGTCATTGATGAACGTGGCTGTTGTGGCAGGCGTACTTCCTACGACAGGTGTTCCTTTGCCGTTTTTTTCATCAGGCGGTTCATCTATTATCATAACTTTTGCTATGTGCGGATTTATACTAAGCGCTTCACGTATCGATAATATAGAGGACAGAAAACTTTCTTTGGGCGGGGTGATTTATGAGTGATTATGTTTTTAGTGGATTTGAGAATTTTGATGTATCGCATGAAAGAAAGTCATCGAAGAAAACTTCAAAGGTTAATTTGATAAAGCTTTTCCTTTCGATTTTTTTACTTATTCTTTTTGCTGAGGCTATCGTATATCTGTTTGTAATACCGTCAATGCAGACTGTATCTATAAGCTGGAGCGGATTATCGCATTATTCTGAGGTAGAAATGAATACTGCGATTCAGCCAGTAATCAACAAGAGCTGGATAAATTTTCGAAGCACGGAAGCAAGATCTCTTATTTCTTCTGTGGCTGGCATTGAAGATGTTCAGATTGTAAAAAAATTTCCCGATAAAGTGTATATAAATGTTATTGAGCGTTCTCCTGTTGCCATGACTTTTATATCTGTAGACGAAAGGACGGAACCTGTTCAGATAGACAAGAACGGTGTTTTGTTTAATTTTCCGTCTGAAGATTTTCATGTTGATAGGTCAATTCCTCTGGTTTCAGGAATTCCGGTCGAGAATATTCCCGAAGGAATGAGAATTCCTGTAAAATACAGGGGTCTTTTGGAGCAAATTGCTATGATAAGGGAACTTCCGCAGAATTATTTTGCTGCGATTTCTGAAATTCATGTCGTTCCGAAAGAGTATGGTAACTATGAGCTGGTCTTGTATCCAATCCATAAAAAGATTAGGATTCTGACAGGGCGACAGCTTAATGAAGAATCTCTGAAATATATGATTGTTGCACTTGATGTTGTAAATATGCTGGATCCTGACGTAGAAGAAATTGATTTGCGTTATGGTTCCATATCATATCAGAAGCATCATGAGTCTTCAGGAGTATCTTTTGACTAATATAATTATTGGGCTTGATATAGGAACAAGTTTTGTCCGTGCTGTTATTGGCGGCATAAACGAGGATGATTCTGTAGAAATTCTCGGCGTTGCAAAACGCTCTTCCCTTGGATTTTTGAACAACGGGGTTATTTTAAATATTGAGTCTACAAAAAATGTTGTTGAAGAAGTTATTGATGCCGCAGAGCAAATTGCCGGATGGCAGGGTACTTCATGCGTTACAGGTCTTGGCGGAAAATATATAGAAAGCTTTAAATCTCATGGCTTTGTAAAGATTACTGATAACGGCAAAAAAGACCGTTCTATTACAAAGGCTGATATAGACCGAGTTTTGGAATCTGCCAATTCATTGCCAGTCTCTCTAGACCGTGAGATAGTGCATTTGATTCCTCAGGAATTTATTGTTGACGGAACAGAAGGCTATAAGATGGACGAGGCTATAAATTGTCAGGCAGTTCGTCTTGAAGCAAACGTGTTCATCATAAAAGCCTCAAAAACGCAGATTCAGAACATAAACGACTGTATTGAGCGTTCTGGCTATATCGTTGACGGAGTGTTCTTGAAGACTCTTGCCTGCTCAAAAGCTGTAATGCATCAGGAAGAGAAAGATTTAGGCTCTATACTTATTGACTTAGGTGGTGGGTCTACTGATATTATCGTAATTGTAAAAGATGCACCGATTTGTACGGCTTCAATTCCAATCGGCGGTAATATCGTAACTTCTGATATTGCTGTTGTTAAGGGAATTCCAGCAGAGACTGCTGAGAAGCTTAAGATTGAGCACGGCTGCTGCTGGTCTGATTTGGTCGCTGCAGACGAGGAGGTTCTTATTCCTGCCATTGGAGGAAGAGACCCTGAGCTTACGACCAGAGCGGAGCTTTGTGATATTATTCAGTCGAGAATGGAAGAGATTTTCAGAATGGTTCTTGATGAGATTTCTCGGCAGTCAGGAAGCATGAAGCTTGACGGAAATATTGTTCTTACTGGTGGCGGTGCCTTGATGAAAGGTGTCGTTGAACTTGCCGAATATGTATTTGGTACTAGTTCCGTAAGAATTGGTGAGCCTGGAAATTTGGGTGAGCCACAGGATTCTTATAAAAGTCCTGAATATGCGACAGCAGTTGGTCTTATAATCGCTGCAAAAGAGAATTTGCAGAGTATTCGTAAGACTAAAAAGAATAAGGGTTCAGATAAAAAGGCTGGTGAAGAAAGCCGGTTTGTAAAAATATTGAAGAGTCTTTTCTAATAGATTTTTTTCAACTATGCAACTGGGGATGTTGCTATGTTGTGGGCGGGAGGAATTATGTTGGATTATCAAGTTGTTAATGACAGTAAGTCACAGCAAGCGGGGCTTAATACGATAAGCCCTACTGTCATAAAGGTTGTAGGCTGTGGCGGTTGTGGTGGAAATGCCCTTGACTGCATGATTGATGCAAAACTTGGGGGAGTAGATTTCATTGCTCTTAATACAGACTTGCAGGCATTGGCAAAGTGCAAGGCTGAGAATAAAATTCAGATTGGTCAGAAAGTTGCTGGCGGACTTGGGGCTGGCGGAAAGCCTGAGGTTGGCGAAGAAGCCGCAAGAGAAGAAGAGGAGACAATTCGCAAGCTTTTGAAAGATGCCGATATGGTTTTTGTTACTGCTGGTATGGGCGGTGGTACGGGAACAGGTTCGGCTCCTGTTGTTGCGAAAATTGCCCGTGAGATTGGTGCGCTTACCGTAGCTGTTGTTACAACTCCGTTCAAATTTGAGGGCCGTGTTCGTATGAGCCATGCCGATGAAGGCGTAAGAAAACTCCGTGCCGAGGTTGATTCCCTTATCGCTATTCCAAATGAGCTTATTCTTGCGGATGAGGGCAAAAAACTTTCTGTTCCGCGTGCTTTTGAGCTTATTACTGATATATTGAGACAGGGCGTTCAGGGTATTTCTGATATAATCACTAAGCCAGGTCTTGTAAACCGAGACTTCCGAGACGTAGAGTCTGTAATGAAAGGGCAGGGAGATGCCCTTCTTGGCGTTGGCGTTGGAGAGGGCGACAACAGGGCTGTTGACGCTGCTATGGCTGCAATCAACAATAGGTTGCTTGTTGATACTCACATTGATGGTGCTAAGAACGTTCTTATCAATATTTGCGGTAACAGCGAGGTTGGAATCGGCGAGTGTAATGAGATTGCCTCTGTTATTACTGCAAGTGCACATCCTGATGCTACTGTTCTTTGGGGACAGGTTCTTGATGAGACAATGGACGATAAAATCAGCGTAACCGTTATTGCGACAGGTTTTGACAGTCCTGTAAATGAGGATGTCGGCTCTGTTATTGATAAAAATATTTCGATTAAAAAAGCTGATGATAATTATATAAGTGACGGAGAATTCATAAAGATTTCAAATCCTAAAACCGAGGAGCCTAAAAAGCCTGAGGGAATTCCAGGTCTTTTTGATTCTTCTGAGCTGTACGAGGATCCTGTCAAGCCTGTTGCTGTAATAAAGCAGCCTGTTGAGGAATCTCCTGCTCAGCCAGCTCCTGTTACACCTCAGTATACGTCGGCTCCTGTTCGTACACCTGT
>CADCRJ010000060.1 GCA_902803735.1 uncultured Spirochaetaceae bacterium | reverse complement strand
TGCAAGCCTTATTTCATTCATTCCGATATGAGCCGCAACAGAAACTGGCAAAACAACGGTATTTGGTTCAGAAATTTTTATTTCCTCTGCAATCGCATCTGCATTCTCTCTTGCTCCCTCAATGTCAATCTTATTGCACAAAACAATATGCGGCTTGTTCAGCAATGTCTCAGAATAGCCAGAAAGCTCATCACAAAGGGTTTTGTATGCCGTACGGCAATTTTCATCAGAACAATCAATTATAAATAAAAGACCTGCTGTTCTTGAAATATGTTTCAAAAACCTTATACCAAGCCCCTTGCCATCGCTAGCTCCTTCAATAATACCAGGAATATCAGCGATAATAACATCTCTGTCCTCATTTGCATGAAGGACACCCAAATTAGGTATTTTTGTCGTAAATGGATACGGCGCAATCTTAGGACGTGCCTTTGTAAACGCATCCAACAGAGTTGATTTTCCTGCATTAGGAAAGCCGACCAGACCAATATCGGCCATAATGCTCAGCTCCAACAACAACTTGCGGTACTCGCCAGGTTTTCCTGCATTAGCAATACGTGGAGCCTGATTTGTAGATGTCTTAAAATGAACATTACCCCAGCCGCCGTTGCCGCCTTTCAAAAATACAAAAGATTCATCCTCAGACTCAGTCGTAAATTCCCTTATAAGCTCTCTAGTCTCTGCGTCACGAATAGCTGTTCCCGGCGGCACTTCTATAACGATATCCTCGCCGTCCTTTCCATACCGATTCCAGCCCATTCCATCGCCGCCATTCTTTGCCTTAAAAAAACGACGGAACCTAAGCTCTGACAAAGTACGCAAATTTCTTCTCACTCGGAAAATTACATCTCCGCCCTTGCCGCCGTCACCACCATTAGGGCCGCCCATTGGAACATATTTCTCACGACGGAACGATATACAACCATTTCCGCCCTTGCCAGAACTTACCTCAATTATTGCCTCATCAGCAAATTGCTTCATAATCCATCCCGTTAAATAACTTGACTAAAAAAATAACCCGGAAACAGAGCAAACTGAATCCGGGTATCTTCAAGTTACCTCTAAAACTTAAGTTTTTAGAGGCTCACTCTATTGCAGACAAAAACTAAGCTTCTACAGGATCAACACCTGCATATTTTCTATTTTTGCGCTCGTAGAATTTAACAACACCATCAGCCTTAGCAAAAAGTGTGTCATCTCCACCGATTCCCACGTTTACACCAGGGAAAATCTTAGTTCCGCGCTGTCTTACAATAACAGAACCTGCCGTTACAGTTTCTCCAGCATAAGCTTTTACGCCCAAATGCTTAGGATTTGAATCACGACCGTTTTTTGCGCCACTACCGCCCTTACTGCGTCCCATATTACGCCTCCGTTAAAAGTCATTAATAATTTCCCGCATCTGCACATTTTCAGGATATTCACGGGTTAAGGATTCAATTCCTACCCTTAAAAAATCCATTGCACAGCACAACCGAATCACAGCAGCCTGTTCCCGATTGTTTAAATCCACACGGAACGCGAGATTTCCGCGGGAAGAAATATCTGCTTTACACTCAACACCTTCAATCTGTGAAATAACCTGTATCGCAGTTCGGAACAAAATTGTCACCGCTGCACATACGATATCGGAACCTTTCTTAGAAAAACCTGCGTGCCCGTTAGCTTTGCATTCTTTTATCACGCCGTCTTTGCCATACGAAAATGTTACAAGTGTCATTCAAAAAAGAATTAGCCGATAATTTCCTTTACACGAATGTTTGTGTAATGCTGGCGATGACCATGCAATCTGTGATAGTCTTTCTTGCTCTTGTATTTGAAAACAAGAACTTTCTTATCACGGAAGCTGTCCTCAACTTCAGCTTTGATTTTTGCTCCACTTACATACGGTGCACCAACTTTTACATTATCACCGTCGCTTACCAAAAGAACTGAGTCAATATCAAGAGCTGCGCCTTTTTCTGCATCAAGTTTATCAACCTGAATAAGCGCATCTTTCTCAGCTTTGTACTGTTTGCCTTTATACTCGAAAAGTGCGTACATTTAAAACCTCTTATCTACCGCAAAGTGTAACGGAACTTTAACGGTTCACTATAAAATTTAAGTTTCTTATTTTATCGTAATTTAAAATATTTAGTCAACGGGCTTTTTGCAAAAGCCCATGTAAAAGCCTAGAATTTATAATGTCCAGTCGATATTGTATGACCGTTGTTATAAACATCAAACCAAATCTCTTTATTATTTGACAAATTCAAAGCTTCATAGAATTCTTCAAGATTCTTAACTTTCTTGTCATTTACAGCAGTAATTACATCACCACTCTGAATTCTCAATGCTGCGGCAGGAGATTTCTCAAGAACGTTTCTAACTGCAACACCTGATATTTTCGAATCAGTAATATTAAGCTCTTTTTTAACATCGTCCGTAAGAGGTGATGCAATGAATCCTGGCCAAAGCTTTGAGCTGTCAGTACCAGATTCCTTTGAACGCTCCTCAATCTTAACTTTCAAAGAAACTGTCTTACCATTACGAATCACTTTGAAGTCGGCTGTTTTTCCAGCAGGCAAGTATCCCACTTCCCTGATAAGCTCTGCCTGACTTTTTACAGCTTTTCCATTTAGCTCAACAATAAAGTCACCAGCCTGCAAACCGCCTTTGTGTGCTGGAGAATCAATAAAGATTTGAGCCGCAAAAGCACCGTGCTTGCCCTGAACGCCAAGATTTTCCTTGTATTTGTCGGTAACATCCACGAGAGTAACGCCAAGCCAGCCGTAAGTAATTTTGCCCTTTGAAATAAAATCGTCGATAGCCTTCTTAATGCTGTTTATAGGCATAGCAAATCCAAGACCAACGCTACCGCCAGATGAAGAAGCAATCCAAGTATTAATACCAATAACCTCACCATAAATATTTACAAGCGGACCGCCGGAGTTTCCCTGGTTTATAGCGGCATCGGTCTGGATAAAATCGTTCATGTTTCCAATCTGGCTTCCACTTCTGCCAGTCGCACTGATGATTCCCTGCGTAACAGACTGACTGTAACCGAGCGGAGCACCCATAGCAAGACAAATATCGCCTGTATGAACATTATCGCTGTCACCAAGAGAAGCGACGACAATATTAGAATCTTTCTGAGCTTCAAAAGAAACGAGGGCAATATCCTGACGCTCATCAGCACCAACAAGTTTTCCTACAAATTCTTGCCCATCATTCAATTTTACTTTTATATCAGTCGCATTTCCTGCAACATGATTGTTTGTAAGGACATAAACAGTATCACCAGTTCTGCGCACAATTACACCAGAGCCCAAGCCCTGCTGGGTATACTCACGCTCCTTCTCCTTGCCTGAATCCTCTCTGTCAGGTCTACCAAAAAAGAAGAAAGGAAAATCATCAAATGGCGTAGTCTGAACAGTTTTTTTCTCTGTGACATCAATTTCTACAACAGAGGGAAGAACCCCCTGGCTTATAGCTCTAAAAGATGATTGCAAAGCCTCTACAACATTCAAAGCATCTTTGGGAATGGAAACAGAAGGATTGCTTGATGTTTCTGCAAAAACTGTATCAGCAGAACCGTAAACACGTGTTTTGCTACAAGACAATGAAACAAAGGCAAAAGCGAGTGCTCCTGAAGCAACTGCCGCCAAAATTCTTTTTGTTATTTTTTTCATTAAAATCCTCCAGGAAGTTTTCAATTATAACTTCTGTTTATCACAAAGATAATCATTTTTTGTTAGAAAAAGTTACAAATTTTACAAGGATTAAAATAAATATTTGTTACAAGAAAACTTTGCAATTTTTTGGCATCCTTTATGCCCAGTCTGGTAAACCGTCACATGCAGTAAGAACTTCCGTATGGTCAGCAAACACAGCAACAGTATGCTCCTCATGGCAGCTCCATTTACCATCAGCAGTAAGTACAGTCCAACCATCCTTTGCCAAATCAACGTCAGGAGTGCCCAAATTTATCATAGGCTCTATTGCAAGAACCATTCCTGCCTGAATGCGCGGATTAGGGCCACCCTCAGGTGCGTTAGGAACGCTCGGATCTTCATGCACATCGAGACCGACTCCGTGACCGCAATACTCATAGACAACGCCATAACCATATTTTCCGTACGCTACATCGTTCACAGCCTTTGAGATGTCTCGGATTCTGTTTCCGACAACACAAGCTTGAATTCCTGCGACAAGGCTCTCTCTCGTAGCTTTTACCAAACGGCGGATTTCAGGGCGAACATTACCGACCATAACGGTATGCGTAGAGTCCGATATATAGCCGTCCAAGTCAATACCGATATCAAGGGAAACAATGTCACCATCATGGATGATACGCTTCTTTGAAGGAATACCATGTATAACTTCGTTGTTTACGCTTATGCATGCAGCTCCAGGAAAGTCCTCCCTATACCAAGCAGGAGTTCCGCCTACGCTCTTTATAAATTTTACGCACAAATCATCAATTTCTTTTGTACTCATTCCTGGCTTTATTTGTGGAATTACAAATCTGAACAAATCAGCAAGCGCATGACATGACTTACGAATACCAGCAATCTCTTTTTCATTCTTTAATCGAATCATTTGAAAAGCCTCTTAATAAAAACGATTGAGCAAGTCCAAAAACTTCTACTTTTGGACTTGCTCAATCGATAATAAAACTTTTTGCGATTTTATACAAACGAAGATTTTTTCAAGAAGATAATCCTGCAGCGGCAATCTCACATGCACTCGCCGTATTAGAATCACCCATTCTACGGTATGCGGCAGCCATTTTCTGTAAGAATACCGCATCGTCAGAATTGCCAAAGCCTAGTTCCAGAGCTCGCTCCCAAGCATCAAGGGCAAGCTCGTCCGAGATTCTTCCCTCAATGCGAGTTTTTAGCAAAAGCCTCGTCAAATCAAGAACTTCAGGAAAAAAATGCTTAAAGTATGAATAACTGTATTCCATTCGTATTATTTGCTCAAGCAATATGAAAGCATCATAATATTCCTGTCTGAAAACAAGCTCCTCTGCAAGGATAAATCCATAATCCATAAAATCTTCGCGGGTAAACCACTTTGCAAGACGGAACCCTGCATAATTTATGCTCATCCGCTTAAACTCCTCAACGGCATCGTCCTCGCGGTTATGCATCAAATCAAAAAAAATAAGTTTTGAGCGACTTTCTTCATCCTTACGCTCACAAAGCCACTTGCGATAATCAAAACTCTTTGAATTTCGATGGGATTTTGCTCCCTGACGGGCAAAAAAAGAATCATCAAACATTGAGCGTTGCTTTGCATCGCTCAAAATCTCATAAGCTTTTAAAAGTTCCCTGAATGCAGTAGTTGTCTCGGTTTTAGAAGCATCAGGGTGCAGCAACTTAGCCTTTGAGCGAAAAGCTCTCTTTATTTCTGCCGCACTAGAATTTTTTGAAACGCCAAGTATTTTATACGGGTCTTCCATATTTCATCCAAACCAAAACAATATTTTCCACTAGCTATAAAACAGAATCAATAAAAAAGGCTGCCAAAAAGTTTTACTTTTAAGCAGCCCATTGTCAAAAGCTCTCAGCTTTTATTTTTTGTTTACAAGATCCTTCAAAGCTTTTCCTGGCTTGAATTTAGGAGCTTTTGCTGCTGGGATAGTGATTGCTTCACCTGTTTTTGGGTTGTGACCTGTACGAGCAGCTCTATCACCTACTGTGAATGTTCCAAAGCCGATAAGCTGAACATCATTTCCTGATTCAAGAGCCTTTGATACATTTTCTACAAATGCTTTAAGGAAAGCTTCAGTATCCTTTTTTGTAAGTTTTGTGTCGTTAGCAATTGCATCGATTAATTCTGATTTGTTCATTTTGCATCTCCAAAAATATATATCTTCTGTAAAACAGACTATATCTAATCTATTTAAAATAGCAAAGCAATGCAATAGGAATCTGAAAAAAAACTGTAAATTACAGCATTTTTAATGATTTCTAGTACATAAAAAACAAATTTTTCATAAGCTAAGCTAATTTAAATAGCTTTTCAACTTCATTTTCGCAAACAACAAGTACGTTGCAGTTTGCACTTCCTATAATTTCGCTATTTGTCACGGACAATCTACTGTGCCTAAGAATCGTATTCATAGAGTCATTCTCATTCTTTTTTCCACCAAGAAGAATAAGGTCAGCCTTAAAATCATCAGCAACAGTAATAATTTCTGACCAAACAGAACCTTTTCTTAGCTCTGTTTGAAGCTTTACCCCTTTCTGCTTTGCCAAATCACAAACATAATCAAGGTAATGCCTGCCGTCAGAATCCAAATTTGCTTCATACCTAGCACTTTCATCAGGAACAAAGAAGCGAGAAATCTCCAGCTGCCGCAAGGTTGCGGTATCAACAACATAAACAGCCTTAAGCTCACATTTATACTGTTTTGCCATTATAATCCCGTACATGGCAGCCAAAAGAGACGAAGAAGATCCGTTAACAGCCACAACAATCTTTTTGAAAAGAGGTTTAAGCATTTTCTCCTCCGTTGCGGTTTTTCAAAGACTTCAAAACGAATATGTTTTCACGATCCCTTTCTTCCAGAACGCTTTCGATATAAACCTTTGTCTCCGCATTCTGGGGAATAATCATCTTATCAAGTGCATTTACTCGCCGCTGAGTCTTTTTAACTTCATTTGCAAGTCTCCAGACTATGGTTCGTATTGAAGCCATTTCTGTCAAAAGAGACAAAAGTTTAAAGAACTCAACCATAACTTTATCAGAATCTGCGAAAGTTCCCATAAAAGAATAAAACAGCTGCTGCTTTGGAAGCTCAACCTCAATAGAATTGAATGTCATTCCGCCGGCAACTACTGGCTTCTCTTTTATGTTGTAATCATACTTTACAGCATGAGCGATTCGCTCTGCTCGGTCACTACCAACGGTCAAAAGCATCTTTTTAAGAGCGGGGTAAGCCTGCTCAATAGACTTCTCTATATCGCGCTCAAGATGATTTACTTTCTCGACCATGTGCATGAGTTCCATTACAAGAATCTCACGCTTCTGCTCAAGAAGGTCGTATCCGTCAACAGCAACGCTAAGCTGCTCTTTTATTGCGAGAAGGTTCGACTTTGTTGGTGCAATGTTAAGTTTTGCCATGATATTAAAAGCTACTCATCCTTTGGTAAGTATTTTTCAATCAGTTCTGGTTTGATACGATACAATTCGTTCTGTGGCAACATTTTAAGAAGCTTCCAGCCCAAATTCAGAGTATCCTCTATTGAACGATTCTCGTACTCACCCTGCGAGAAAAATTCATTTTCAAGAGCATCGCCGAATTTCAAATACATACGGTCTTCCGCTCCAAGCTCTTCCTCACCAATGATTGCGGCAAGGTTTCTGATTGACTTAACTTTTGAATAAGCCGCAAAAAGCTGGCTTGAAACAGCTGCATGGTCCTCTCTTGTCATTCCAGCACCAATACCGTCCTTCATAAGACGACTAAGGCTAGGAAGACCTGAAACAGGCGGATAGACACCTTTCTGGCTCAACTCACGGTCAAGAACAATCTGTCCTTCTGTAATATATCCCGTCAAGTCAGGAATAGGATGCGAAATATCATCGTTAGGCATTGTCAGAATCGGAATCTGAGTGATGGAACCTGTTGACCCCTTAACCTTACCTGCACGCTCATAAAGCTCGGCAAGATTTGAGTACAAATAGCCAGGATAACCTTTTCGACCAGGAACCTCTCCACGAGTTGTTGAAATTTCTCGCAAAGCTTCGCAGTAGTTTGTCATATCTGTCATAACGACAAGTACGTGCATATTCTTCTCATAAGCGAGATACTCGGCTGCTGTCAAAGCACAGCGAGGAGTAATGATACGCTCAATAGAAGGAGCATCCGCAAGGCTCTGGAACATAACAACCTTACTAAGTACGCCAGACTTCTCAAAAGAATTTATGAAGAACTGTGCCTGATCGTATTTAATGCCCATGCCCGCAAAAACCATTACGAACTGCTCATCGCTGTTAAGGATTTTTGCCTGACGAATAATCTGAGCTGCCAAGCGGTTATGGGGCAAACCGTTACCACTAAAAATCGGAAGCTTTTGTCCACGGATAAGAGTGTTCATTCCGTCGATAAAGCTGATTCCTGTCTGAATAAAATCCCTAGGATAAACTCGTGCGAACGGGTTTATAGGCATACCGTTGACATCGATTTTTTTGTCTGAAACAATTTGTGGCAAGCCGTCTATAGGCTCGCCAAGACCGTTGAAGATACGACCGAGAAGTCCCTCGCCTACCCTAAGTTCCATAGGCTCGCCAAGGAATTCAATGGATGTATCGTTCAAGTCAAGACCTGTCGTAGAACCAAAAATCTGAACAACGGCAGTATCTTTATTCAAGTCAATGACACGACCGACTTTTTTCTCGCCAAACTTGTCACGGACATAAACGATTTCATTATAAAAAATATTCTCTGAACGGCGGACAACAATGATTGGACCGTCAACAGAAGACAAACCTTTATATTCTACACCTTTCATACCATTTCCTTACTGCGACTGCTCAAAATCAGTTACCAATCTTGCGGTACAACCGTTCAAGACTACCCATCTGCTCTTCAAGATCCTGCTCAACTTTCTGCATCATCTCAAGCTTATCGTTTGGAACAGATGATTTCAAACGAACAATGTCATTCTTAACAGGAAGAGAATTTACCTTTACCAATGGGGCACCTGCCTTTATAACAGCAAGTCCTCGTTTGTAAAAGTTCATAATCAACAAAAGAATATGAATCTGCTTTTCTGGAACAGAATAAACGTCAACAGCATCGAAAGCATTTTGCTGCAAGAAGCCGTTCTTAATCATTTCTGCAATAGTAAGAACGAGTCTTTCGCTATCAGGCAACGCATCCGGACCAATGAGTCGAACGATCTGCTGCAAACGCTGCTCCTTTTTAAGCAAATCAAGGGCACTTAGACGAACCTCTGCCCAGCGACCATCAAGCCTATCCCACCATTCGCGAATTTCTTCCGCATATTCAGAGTAACTATCAATCCAGCCAATAGCAGGATAATGTCTTGCATTCGCAAGCTCTCGGTCAAGAGCCCAGAAACAGCGGATAAAGCGTTTTGTATGCTGTGTTACAGGCTCTGAGAAGTCACCACCCGGAGGCGAAACCGCACCAATAACCGAGACAGAACCTTCCTGACCACACAAAGAAGTAACGCGTCCTGCTCGTTCATAGAACTCTGCCAGTCTTGTAGGCAAATAAGCAGGGAATCCTTCCTCTGCTGGCATTTCCTCCATACGGCCAGAAAGCTCGCGAAGAGCCTCTGCCCAACGGCTTGTAGAGTCAGCCATAATCGCAACGTGCATTCCCATATCGCGATAGTACTCAGCAAGAGTAATTCCTGAATAAAGGGAAACTTCACGCGCTGCAACAGGCATATTTGAAGTATTTGCAATAAGTATTGTTCGCTCCATAAGCGAGCGTCCAGTACGAGGGTCAATCAATGTCGGGAATTCTGTAAGAACGTCCGTCATTTCATTTCCACGCTCACCACAACCAATATAAACAATCAAATCGGCATCACACCATTTTGCAATAGCGTGCTGGGTCATGGTTTTTCCTGTTCCAAAGCCTCCAGGAATCGCAGCCGTACCACCCTTTGAAAGTGGGAAGAACACATCGATTACACGTTGTCCTGTAATAAGAGGCTCGCTTACAGTCAGTTTTTTAGCGTATGGACGAGGGCGACGAAGAGGCCAATAATGGGAAAGTTTTATCTCCTCATCAAGCTCCGTCATGCCGATAACATCGTCAACAGTATATTCGCCAGTACCTTTAAAAGATTTGAGCACACGACCTCTAACAGTTGGAGGCACCATTATTTTATGAACAATTGATGAAGTTTCCTGCACAAGACCAAGAACAACGCCAGGCGAAATAGGCATTCCCTCTGAAACGCCCTCTGCGACTGTCATAGTCCATTTTTTTTCAACATTGATAGGCTCTGTTCGCTCTCCAGGAATCAAGAACGCACCAGATTTATTGTACATAGCTTCCAAAGGACGCTGAATACCATCATAAATCGTACCAACAAGTCCAGGTCCAAGACGAAGCGACAGAGGGCGTCCGTTTGAAACAACCCTCTCGCCGATTTTCATTCC
>CADCRJ010000059.1 GCA_902803735.1 uncultured Spirochaetaceae bacterium | reverse complement strand
TGACAGTACGTTTGAGACAATCAACGCACAACTTGAAGAGTCCTCTACAGGTGCTCATTCAATTGCGGCAGAAGTTACGCAGAGTGTGCATGACACGGTAGAGTCGTTGAGGAGCGAGCTTGGCGAGAAGGTACAGGGGCTTAGGGACGGAATTGAGGCACGTATAAACGGAATCAATGACGGAGTAGGCGAGCATGTATCAGCGGTAGAGAGCGACGTAATAAACCAGATAGAAGAAATCAGCTCAAACGTAGACACAAGGATAAAGATAATCAGAAGCGACGTCGAGTCAAGGATGGGAACATTCGAGAACGAGATGACATCGCGAGTGGAGGGCTTTGAGGGCACTCTGTCGAGCCTGGTAGAAGAGTCTATGGGCAATGCGGACGAGAAAATCCAGAGCCTGAACGAGTCAGTGGAGAAGTCGTTTGCAGAGATAAAGGGCGACCTGGAGCAGAAATCCGAGGGTGCAGGCTCTTATGCCTCGCAGGTTATTGCGAACGTAAGCGCGAAGGTTGACGGATTCAGCAGCGACATAGAGGAAAAAATCCGCCAGCTGCAGACGAACGCCGACGAGCAGATAAACGGAGTAAGAAGCAGCGTAGACAGCAGGCTTGCCGAAGTGACGAACAACGCAGACAGCCGCATTGGCGAGATTGACAGCAGCGTAAACGGCAGAATCGACGATATGTCTGGCGATCTTACAAGCCGAATCAGCGGAATACAAGAGACTATTTCAAGCCGAGTAAGCATCTTCTCAAATGAAGTGACAGATAGAGTTTCGTCAATTGAGAACGATATGAATGGCAGAATTGACGGACTTAAAGAAAAAGTTGACAGTACGTTTGAGACAATCAACGCACAACTTGAAGAGTCCTCTACAGGTGCTCATTCAATTGCGGCAGAAGTTACGCAGACTGTACAGAATACTGTGGAATCTCTTCGCCAAGAGCTTAATGCAAAAGTCAGCGGCATTGAAAATACGCTCAATGATACAGTTGACGGACTCAAAGAAAAGGTTGAGAGCACATTCGCCGAGATTCAGGGCGACTTGGAGCAGAAATCCGAGGGAGCAGGCTCTTATGCCTCACAAGTTATTGCAAACGTTAGCTCTAAGGTTGATGGATTCAATAGCCAGATTGAGGAAAAAATCCAGCAGTTGCAGACAAATGCTGACGATCAGATTGATGGTGTAAGAAGCCGCATGGAGAGCCGTCTTGCAGAAGTCTCTGATAATACCAACAATCGCATGGATGAGATTGAGCTTACTGTAAATGATAAGATTGATGGAATCTCTGGCGATCTTATGAACCGAATCAGCGAAATTCAGAATGAAGTTTCTGACCGAGTTGATACATTTGAATATGAAGTTAATGAGAAAGTCTCTGGCGTTGAGAATAGTCTCAATGATACGGTTGGTGGACTCAAAGAAAAGGTTGAGAGCACATTCGCCGAGATACAGGGCGACTTGGAGCAAAAATCAGCGGGTGCTGGTTCTTATGCTTCTCAAGTAATTGAGAACGTTAGTGCGAAGGTTAATGGTTTTGGCAGCGACATAGAGCAAAAAATCAATAATCTGCGTTCAAGTGTCGATTCATTGGAGCAGTCCGTCCAGTCTCGCTTCTCAGGTCTTGATTCTGACCTTACCAGCAAGTCTGACTTCCTTGAGAACCAGATTATCGAAAGATATGTATCTATAACTGATTCCCTCAATTCTAAGACAGAGGAAATCAAGGAAGATGTGGACAATCGCATCACGATGTTCCAGAACGATATGAACGACCATATTGTTTTGTTTGAAGGCAATATCAATGACAAGGTTTCTGAAATCGAATCTGATATGAATGAGAAAATATCGGCGGTTAAGGAAAACGTTGACTCAACTTTTGCGGGTATCCAGTCTGATTTGGCAAACAAATCCGAGGGGGCAGAGTCTTATGCTTCCAAGATTACTGGCAATGTTCAGCAGTACGTTGATAAATTTGCTTCCGATATGACTAGCAAGGTTGATTCTGTTCAGAGCGAGTTGAACGCTAAAATCACTAACATTGAATCAACGGCTTCCTCTAGAATCAGCAATATTGGTGGCACGTTTGACGAGAAGATTCTTGGTATTGAAAGCGACGTAAATGCTCGTGTCGATAACTTTGAGGAAAATGTCACAGGAATTGTAAATTCAATACAGAGCGAGATGGAATCGCGTATCGTGGGCTTGAAAGAAAAAGTTGATACTACGTTCCAGAAAATACACGAGGATTTGGAAGTTTCTTCTTCTGGTGCTCAGTCTATAGCAAATCAGGTTACACAGGAAGTTCATGATACAGTTTCAGGATTGAACGCTGATGTAAGCAATACGGTAAAGACTTTGCAGTCTGTCCTCGATATAAAAATCCAGAATATTACTGATGATGTCACAAAACGCATCGATAATGTCGAGGGTGCTGTAAACGAGCGTGTTGATTCTGTTGAGACAACGGTTAACAACCGCATGAATTCAATGGAAGAAAATATGACCAATAAGGTCAATTCCATTGAAAGCAAAATCAATGAGAGAGTCGCTGGTATTGAGAGCGACATTGACAGCAAGGTTTCTGGTATTGGAAGCGATTTGAACGATACTATTTCCGTGTTCGAGGATTCTGTAAAGAGCCGCGTCGATGTCTTCACAACTTCTATGTCCGATAAATTCAATTCTGTTGAGGCTGATGCTCGGCAGAAAGTTGACGCATTTACAGAGCGAGTCAATTCTGTGCATGAAGGATTTGACTCTAAGGTAAACGAAATCAGCGAGAACGTTGAGCAGACATTTGCTTTGATAAAGGATGATTTGGAGCAGAAGTCAAAAGGTGCAGGTTCTTATGCATCCAACGTTATTGATACAGTAAGAAAAGACGTTGATGGATTCTCTGCCGAGATTGGCGAGAAAATCCAGTCAATACAGAACTCACTGCAGAACAGGCTTGCTGCGGTTGAGACCAATGTAAACGATTCTGTGCAGGACGTTGAGACAAGATTGACTGAGAGGGTTGACGGTTTAAGCTCTTCTGTTGAAAGCTCGTTTGCCCAGATTCAGTCCGACCTGAACGAAAAATCAAACGGTGCTCAGTCTTACGCTTCTCGTATTACTGCTGATGTTCAGCAGACAGTCGATACATTCTCGACTGAGCTTACAGAAAAAGTCCAGACCTTGCATGACGGATTGCTTTCTCGCATTACGGGCATAGATACGGACATCCGTTCAAGGGTTGATGCAATTGAGCAGGATGTTACTCAGAATGTCAGCGGCTTGCAGGAGCAGGTTGATACAACATTTGCGACAATTCAGGACAGCTTGGAGCAGTCCGCTTCTGAGGCACGCGGTTATGCTTCAAAGATAATTCAGGATGTCCATGAGTCTGTTGATGGGCTTTCTTCTGAAGCCCGCGAGAAAGTCGATACGTTGCAGTCTTCTGTTGAGTCTCGTGTTAGCAGCATTGAATCAGACCTTACTCAGAAAGTTGACTACATACAGTCGTCAGCATCTGATAAGATTGCTGAAATCGAGAATAACGTTAACAGCCGTGTTGATTATATTGAGAACTCTATTACTGACAAGGTTCAGACATTCTCTGATGATGTTTACAGCAAGGTTGACTCAATGGAAAAACATGTATCCGAGTCTATTGCCGATATTCAGAAAAAGATTTCCGATACGGAGAACCAGTCTCGCATTACTGCAGAGGGAATTACGCAGACCGTTAATTTTGCGAATGACCAGTTGCAGAGTTTCAAGATTGAGTCTGACAGTAACATTGCAAAAATACAGACTCAGCTCAATGAGATGACAAAGACCCTTTCTGAGTCTTACAATGCAAAGCAGACTGAGCTTTTGGAAATGCTTGACAATCAGCTTGAGGATTACCGCAAAAACATGGAGTACCGCTTTGACAAGCTGGAGCAGACTGGTGATGACGTTGATGCACTTGAGCTAAATCTCAAAGCTGCTTTGGAAGCGACACAGAGCAGGGTTCTCGATGATTTTGTTGCGTTCTCAAATGCACAGAACCAGCGTCATCAGGAATTCAAGGAGTCCATAGAGCGTGATTCTGCGGCAATGGAACGCCGTTTGTCTGAGTTATCAAAGAATCTCGATACAATAAAAGATGTTGCGACTGGAAACATAGAGGCTACTCTCAGCGAATTTGAAGATGCATTCAAGGATGACTTGAAGCAGCGTAGTGGCGAGATTGACGATGAGCTTAATGGATGGCGCAATTCATTTGATGAGAAGCTTAATTCGTTTGTCAGCGAATATCAGAGCAGGCAGCAGAGCCTTGAAGATACTTTTGTTGACGACTTGGAGAAAAAAGGTTCATTCATTGAAGATAATCTTTCTGAATGGAAACAGAAGTTTGACACAAAACTCGATGAATTTACTTCTTATTACGAGAACGGACAGAAGGAGCTTAGGGAAAAGCTTGATTCCGTAGTTCAGGATAAGGATATTGCTATCGAGGAAACTCTTGTTTCTATAAAAGAGTCTTATGATGATAAGCTTAACGAGTTTGTCGGACATTACGAGGCAGAGCAAAAGAAGCTTGATGATATGCTTAATTCTGGCTTTAAGGAAAAAGGCGATTCCATTGACAGGAACTTTAACGAATGGAAGAAGAATTTCGATGCCAAATTTGCAGAATTTGTAAGTGCTTACCAGCTTTCTTACAACAAGCTTTCTGAGAGTTTTACTGCTGAAATCCAGAAAAAAGGTGCTTCTTTGGAAGATGAGCTGAACACTTGGAAGCAGTCTTATGACGAAAAGTTGTATGACTTTACGACGGCTTACGACGAGGAGCATAAAAAGCTTGAGAATATGCTCAATTCTGGCTTGCAGGAAAAAGAAAATGAGATTGACTTTGACTTGAAGAGCTGGAAAGAGAACTTTGACCAGAAGCTGAACGACTTTACTGCCCGTTTTATGGACGAGCAAAAGGGCATTGAGGAACGTGTAAATGATACTCTTGCCGAGCGTTCTCGTTATGTTGAGACTAGTTTGCAAGACTGGAAGCAGGACTTTGATGCCCGTATTTCAGTATTGGCAAATGAATACGAGAATGGACGAAGAAACATTGAGCTTCAGTATACGGAAGATTTGAAAAATCGCTTGTCCACATATAAAGATAAGAACGATGAGCAGTCTGCTCGTTTTGAGAATCTCATAAATGAAGCTCAGGAAGAGCTGCAAAAACAGCTTTCTTCTGTAGAGCAGAATTTGCGAGATTTTACTGAGAAGAACAGAAACGACTTGCAGTCTGCCAAGGACAATACGGACAATCTGATAAAGGCTTCTCTTGAATCTTATAACGAGCAGGTAAATGATGCTTTGTCTAAGTCTCTTGCAGATGCTAATACTCGTCTTTCTGAGCTTGAGCAGACTATTCAGGTTCGTACAAGTACGAATGGCTCTAACATTGAAGCCATGAAGAATGATTTTGAGACATGGCGTTCGCAGCTCAAACAGCAGTTTGAGCAGACTAAAGAAATGTTTGACACTCAGCTTGATAATTTTGGGGCTGGAGCAAATCAGCGTATAGAAGAGCTTCAGACTAAAATCAATACGAACCTTACTGCGTTTAGAAATGATTCTCAGACTGAGCAGGAAGAAATTTCCCGCACAATCCAGAATCTCAGGGAGCAAGTTGAAAAAGCTGTCAGCGATTATCAGGAAAACTCAGACAAGATTCTCCGAGAGCAGCAGCAGCGTTATGAGGATATGCTTAATGAAACACAGAGCCGCATTACAGCTGCCAGCGATGATTCTGAACGCATTCTCCGTGATATAAAGGTTCAGATTCAGAATCTTTCTGAAGAATATGATACTCGCAAGGCTGAGATGATTACCAAAATGCAAAATGATGCTAACGAGCTTCAGTCTCGTATGAGCAGCATTGACGGGCAGGTAAAAGAACTGGACAACCAGATGCAGGTATTCCAGCGTGCAAACCAGCTCAAAGAGCAGCTTGACTCGCAGATTACTGACTTGAAACGTGATTTGTCAAAGATTGATATGTACAAGTCCGTTGTAAACGAGCTTGAAAATCATTTTACCAATATTGAGCGTGTAAACGATGGTATTGATGAGAAGATTGCACGGTTCAACTCTGAGAAGATGCACATTGATTCTATTGACCAGCGTTTTGAGAAACTTGTTTCTCTAAGCGGTTCTATCGATAAGAAAATCAATGAGCTTCAGTCAAATAATGACGAGCTTATGAATATGCAGCTTTCTGTCCGCGACTTCCAGAAAAACCTTGATGATATGGTAGGTCGCTATGACCGTCTGGAGAAAAAATCTGAGATGATTGATAAAGTCTCTGAGGACGTTGACAGGGCATTTGAAACTTTGAAGCAGACTGAGCAACGAGTTGCTAATGTAGCGCGAGATGCCGAGATATTGCCTAATGAATTGGCTGACATAAAGAATCAGGTTCAATTCCTTACGGACAATGCGGAGAAGATAAATGATGCAGTTGATACTGTTACATCCCTAAGAAACCTTGTTGAGGATGCCGAGAAACGCATTTCTCAGGTTCAGACTTCAAGAGAAGGTATTGCTCGTAGTGAGACCCGAATATTGAGTCTTTCTAAAGAAATCGACGACAAGTTAAAAATGCTTGCCCGCCTGACACAGGAAGACATTGACAAAAAGGTTGAAGGTGTTGCGGATGCAGACGCAAAGCAAGGTGTCCTTACACAGCGAGACCGCGAGAATATCATATCTCTGAAGCGTCAGGGATGGTCAGTTTCAGAAATTGCCCGCGCAATGAAGCGTAGCGAAAGCGAAATTGAAGTAGTAATTGAGATGGGATTAGGAGAGTAGCTCTTCTATGATTAGACGATAAAAAAATACTGGCGAAAGCCAGTATTTTTTTATCATAAGTGTTTTTAATGGTGGTTCTATTTCTCAAGAAGGCAAGTTGCCCAAGTTTCAACGGCAAGCCCCTTACCAATATCACCGATTTTTTCGCCAGTCTTTGCTTTTACAAAAACTTGCTCTGTTTGGCAGCCTAAGATTTCCGCAATCGATTCCCGAACTTTGTCGCGGTAAGGCAAGAATTTAGGGCTTTCAAGAGCAATGACGCAGTCAAGGTTGCCGAGCTTCCAGCCTTTGCTCGTAATATCTTTCCAGACAGTAGCCAAAAGCATTTTTGAGTCTGCATCCTTCCATTTCTGCTCGGACGGCGGAAAGTAAGCACCAATATCGCCCATTGCGCTAGCACCTAAGAGTGCATCTGTTATTGCATGAAGCAGAACGTCCCCGTCTGAGTGCCCCGCTTCTCCTTTTTGCGAAGGAATTTCAACACCGCCAAGCATGAGCTTTCGCCCTTCTGTCAGTATGTGCTTGTCGTATCCAAGACCTGTCCGTATCATCTTTTGTTGTTCCTTTTCAGAATTAATGTCTTGCTTGTATGTGATTTTTTTGTTTTCGGAGCTTCCTGCAACGACTTTTACTCGTGAATAAATCTTGGGGTCTGTAAACAAATCCCAAATCTCGGTATCGTCAGTAAAGTCCTTGCCTGTTAAAGATGCTTGCTCAGCAGCCTTTAAGTGTGCCTCATAGATTGGTTTTAGCCTAAAAACTTGTGGCGTTTGAACTGCACAAAGCTGAGCCCTTGTCAGGTGCCTCTTTATAAAGCCGTTCTCGTCAAGTTCTTTCTGCGTGTCAACTGGCTGCAATCCAGGAACGGCGGCTCCAGTCTCGCTCGCCGCGTCAAAAGTCCTCTTGATAAGGTCTTTGTCAAGAAAAGGACGTGCACCATCGTGTATGAACACGAGCGGGTCTTCTGCTCCAAAATCTGTGTATAATTTATCAAGGGCTTTGCAAACGGATTCCCGTCGGCTCGCACCGCCTGAAATAAAAATAGGAGAGGTGAGGGGTGTTTTTAGGTAAGAATCTGAAAAAACAGCTTTCTGGCAGGCTTCTATGTTCGCTTGTTGTTCTTCTTGTGTGTTTGCAAAAGGGTAAACAATACAAACGGTTTCAAAATGAAGGGCTTGCAAAAATGACTTTACGGCACAAGAAAGAACTGTGCCGCCATTTAATGGAAGATATTCCTTTTTTATGCCTTTGCCCATTCTTGTGGAGGCACCAGCAGCAAGAACTATAAGAACGCATTTTTCTTGCTGCCCTAAATTCTGATTACTCGTCGTCATCTCCGTCATCAGAATCGTCTTCCTCGTCTAAATCTGCATCATCTTCGTCTTCATCAGAATCTTCTGAATCTTCAGAGTCGCTTGTCTCATCTTCTGCAAATTCATCATCATCCTCGTCGTCTTCAAATCCCGACAGAATAGACTTCTTCTCATGCTGTAAGCCAAGCGGCTCAAGTTTTGCATGAATCATATCCTCAACTTCTTTTGCCGGAATATTGAGTGCATAAGTTATCTCATCCTCAAGAAGCTTTTTTGCGTTGTCGTAAAGTTTTCGCTCTAAAATTGGGAGTTCTTTTACCTTCGAGCGGTGATACAGACATCTTACAATGCTTGCGATATCGTCAATGCTGCCTTTTTTCAACAAGTCAAGGTTCATCTGATATCTAAGCTTCCAATCTGATGTTACTGGCTCTATTTCGTCTGCCAAAGAATCAAGCGCTTTTTGCGCAGCCTCTGCCGAGACAATCTGACGGATTCCAATCATCCCTACATTTGCGACAGGAACCATGACGTTCATGTCAGAAACTTCAAGATAAAACTTATAATATTTTATTGTTTTGTCGCCAACTTTTTTGTCAAAAATATCGATAACTGTTCCAACGCCTTGGCTTGGATAAACAACACGCTGATTGATTTCAAATTCCAGTTTTTCTGTGCTCATAGCTTTTTATTATACACAAAAATCGATACTAATTCAACAACCGTTTTTTCACAGATTCCAAAAAAACGCAAAATTTTCTAAGCTTTTCAATTATTATGCAAAAAATAGCTTGAATCTTTTAAGTGGTTTTATTATACTAAGGTACTTCTTAGGCGGAAGCGGTGCTTCCGATTATTCATTTCTGCGTGTAAACGCTTTCTGATTCGCAATCCCTTTATAAAAATCACTGTAGGTAAATATTGGCGCGATTCCGTAAGGTTGTTACACGCCTGGCTGTGTGCCAAAAGGATTTTTATATGGAAAATGAGATTTTAGATGAAGAAATCCGCGAAGAGACTGTTGCCAATGAGACTGGCGATGAGGAAATCTCTTTTGCAGATTTGGGGTTGGATGAAGTAATTCTCGCGGCTATTGAGAAAAAAGGTTTTAAGACACCTTCTCCTATTCAGGTTCTTGCAATACCTCGTCTTTTGAACGGTGATGCGAATATTATTGCAAAAGCTCGTACTGGTACAGGAAAAACCGCTGCTTTTGGTTTGCCAATCGTTCAGCGTGTACATGAAGAGAGCGATCATGTTCGTGCTCTTGTTCTTGAGCCTACTCGTGAGCTTGCTATACAGACTTGTACAGAGCTTCGTTCTTTTTCAAGCACCGAGTATCCTCGTGTTGCTGTTTTGTACGGTGGAGCTTCTTATCGTGATCAGATTCGCGATTTGAAGAGAGGTTGTGAAATTGTCGTTGGTACCCCTGGTCGTATTCAGGATCATTTGGAGCGCGGTACCCTTAACCTTGATAAAATTGATTACTTTATTCTTGACGAAGGCGATGAGATGCTCGATATGGGCTTCATCGATGATATTGAGAATATATTCTCTCAGGCTAATCCAAATGCCCGAATTCTTTTGTTCAGTGCGACAATGCCTAAGCCAATTCTCCGCATTGCAGAGAGATTCATGGGTGATTACGAGGTTTGTGAGGAAGAGGGTTTTGTTGAAGAGCCTCTCCTTATTGACCAGAAATACTGGTTTGTTCGTGAGAGCGATAAAATCGAAGCTCTTGTTCGCTTGATAGACATGAGTCCTAATTTCTTTGGTCTTGTATTTACTCAGACCAAGAATGACGCTGATAATGTTACCCGCTTGCTTGACGAGCGAGGATACGAGACAGCCGCTTTGCACGGTGATGTTCCTCAGGGACAGCGTGAAAAGATACTTGCACGTTTCAGAAGCAGAAAAACAAGAATCCTTGTTGCTACAGACGTTGCCGCTCGTGGTATCGATATTAACGGTTTGAGCCACGTTGTAAACTACTCGTTGCCGTTTGATGCAGCTACTTATGTTCACCGCATTGGTCGTACAGGTCGTGCAGGAACATCTGGAATTGCGGTTACATTTGTATGTCCGAACGAGAAACGCAAGCTTGAGTTCCTTCGTGCCCGCATAATCAAGGCTGCGAAGGGCGAGATGTTTGAGGAGACAGTTCCATCTATTGAGGAAGTTCTTGAGATTAAGCGTTCACGTATGCTTGATACTCTTAAAGTTCAGCTTGGCTTGGAGCGTGACCCTGCGGATGTTCCTGATTCTCCTGCTTATATCGGAGATCGAAAGCCTAATGCTGTTAAATCTGAAGCTGATGATGAGATAGTTCCGCTTCCAGAAGGTGAGGCTGCGACTGAAGAGACTGCTGCTGGTGAGTCTGCATTGTCAAGCTTTGCTGATTCGCTTGCAAATGAAGCTGTCGCAAAAACTGATTTTGTTCCTGAGCTTAAGCCTGTTGACCATGTATTTGAAGAAATGGCAGAGAAGCTTTGTGAAGGACAGAATGCAGTTTCTGTTCTTGCAGGTGTGCTTGCCGTTACTTATGGAAAATCTCTTGACGAGTCTCACTACGGCAAGGTTATGGATGTTTCTGGTGGAAAACGTGATCGTAGCGGAAAGGGCGGAAGCTCTAACCCAGATCAGAAGCGCCTTTATGTTCAGCTTGGTCGCAGAGACGGTTTCAATGCCCGTGAAGTTGCTGACTACTTCAGCCAGTTGCTTAACATACCAGGCCGCGATGTAGACAGAATCGATGTTTCTGATTCGTTCTCGCTTGTAAGCCTTCCAATCGCAGCTGCTGACAAAGTTCTTGAATTGTCGCAGAGAGATTCTAGCATGCCTCACATTCATGTTGATACAAAGGGTGAAGGTGGCGGAAGAGGCGGAAGAGAACGCCGTCGCGGTGGTTTTGGACGTGACCGTGAAAGAGGTGATCGCGACAGAGACCGTGATTTTGGTGGCAGCAGACGCTACGATGTAGCAAGAGGCGACCGTGATCGTGGTAGAAGAGGTGGTCGAGACCATGACCGTGGTTTTGGTCGTGATCGCGACAGAGGCTTCCGCCGTGATAACTCAAGACCGAGGGTTCACACACCAACAGAGCGTAACGGTGCTTCTTCTTACAGAAAATCTAGCAAGAACGAGTACTAAGACATAAACAAAACCCCCTTTCTGAATATCAGCAAGGGGGTTTATTGTATATAATATTTGCTATACTAGATACGAACTGGAACTCCGTATTTTTTCAAATCTTCTTTTATTCCACCGACTGTATATCCCATGCTATGTACCATAGATGCAATCAAAGCCGCGTCAGCTTTGCCGTCGGTCAGAACATCCGCAAGGTGCTTGGGGGTTCCTCCTCCACCAGAAGCGATGACAGGGACGCTTACAGATTCTGCAATCATTTTTGTTAGCTTTAATTCATAGCCGTTTTTCATGCCGTCTGCGTCAATAGAATTGAGCACAATCTCTCCTGCACCTAGGTCTACTGCTTGCTTTGCCCATTGCAGTGCATCAAGCTCTGTTTTCGTTCTTCCGCCATTTATAAAGACCCTGTAGCCAGATGGACATGTCTCGTCCTTTGCTGCGTCCATTCCAAGTACAATGCACTGGTTTCCAAAAACTCTTGCGCCTTCCTCGATAAGTTTCGGATTTTTTACAGCCTGAGAGTTGAGGCTTATTTTCTCGGCACCTGCAAGAATTGTGCTTCGGATGTCCTCTAAGGAGCCGATTCCTCCGCCGACGCAGAAAGGGATAAAAACCTTGCTTGCTACTTTTGAGATTAAATCAAGGATTGGTCCCCTGCCTCTTGCACTTGCCATGATGTCATAAAACACTAGCTCGTCAACGCCTTGCTTGTAGTATTTTTCTGCCATTTCCACAGGGTCGCCGATATCTAGGTTGTTTTGAAATTTAACGCCTTTTGTTGTTCTGCCGTCTTTTACGTCCAAGCATACGATAATTCGTTTTTTTAGCATCCTGAGCCTCCAGAAATGTCATTTTTTACAAAGTTTCTGATAATTTTGAGTCCGTACTCGCCTGATTTTTCTGGATGAAACTGGAACGCTGTAACGGAACCCGACGATACACATGCAGGAACTTTACAGCCGTATGTAGTGAATGCCTTTACAATAGATTCATCCTTTGGTTGTATAAGATATGAGTGAACAAAGTAAAAATCCGTGTGCTCTGGAATTCCATCCAAAAGAGGGGAGCCGTCGTTTGCGTAGGTTAAATCGTTCCAGCCTATGTGTGGAACTTTTAAGTCGCTTTTTAAACCATTTTTTTCCCAGACGGTATTAAAATGCGAAATCTCGCCCTTTAAAATTCCAAGACATTCAACGTCACCTTCTTCTGAATGCTCAAAGATTATCTGTGACCCAAGGCAAATTCCTAGCAGCGGTTTGCTTGCTTTTGCCCAGTCAAGAAGAAAGTGGTCAAAGCCAGATTGTTTAAGCTGCTCCATTGCATAAGCGGCTTCTCCGACTCCTGGAAAAATAAGTCTGTCAACTTTTTCCAAATCGCTTGGATTTTTTGATAGAATATACGGCACCTTGAGTTTTGCAAGTGCTCGTTCGACACTTTTAATGTTTCCTGCGTTGTAATCTACGATTCCTGTCATAATTAAAAATTCTAGTGAGTGCATGAAAGCACGTCAATACATCTTTGTAAAGTTCTTTATTTTTAATTTATTTTTGCCGATAGAAAAGTATGAAAACTTCTCAACTTTTTCCAGTTATTATTGGAGTTTTGACTGATTTTAGAGTAATTATCACGGCTGTTGTCGTTTTTCTATATATGGATTTGTGTGCGTATATTGTGCGTTATCGCAAAAAGCCTCCTGTTGTAAAGAAAAGAAAAACTTCTTCAGCCCCTGCTCCAGCACCCGCTGCACCCGCCGCTGAAAGTGGCGACGATAACGCCAGTGAGGAAGGCGGCGAGTAGGCTTTTTGTTTGTTAAGTCTATACGGCGGTTCCAAAGACCGCCGTAAATCTTTAGTTTTTTTTCTTTTAGCAGCTGGTCTAGAATTTCATTTATATCAGAAGCTTCCCAGACGTTTACGCCGTATAATTTCCTTGTTTTTTCATTCATTTGTTTTGTAAGTATATTGACGAGTTCTTCTTTTGAGTATAGCCGCCTGTGTTTTTTTATGAACCTTATTGTAAATTCTGCATCTTTTGCAGAAAAGTCTAAATTTTTACCCTTTTTCTTGGCATCGCAAATATCACATCCAGAACATAGCGTGTCCTCTCCTGAAAGATAGTTAAGCATGAATTTGCGTCTGCAATCCTTTGTTTTCGCATATTGTTCCATCACTCTCTCCCTGCTGTTATCGGCATACTGCTCAGATTTTAGTGTGTCATTGTAACTCCAGATAAGGACAGAATTTACGTTATCGCCATTTCGTCCTGCTCGCCCTGCCTCTTGGCAGAAGTTTTCCAAATGTTCGGGTGGGTCAAGATGTACTACCGAGTATATATTTGACTTGTCTACCCCCATTCCATAGGCACAGGTCGCTGCAAGAACCCCGTCCGTAGAGTCAAAGAACCATTGTTCCACAGCCTTTTTCTCTTCCTTTGTCATTCCTGCATGATAGAACCGAGACTTGTCATATCCGATATATTCGGCAATGAGCCTTGCCGTTGTTTCTGCCCTGCGTCTGGTACCGCAGAAAACAATCATGGGCTTTTTCATGCTTTGCACGCATTCAAGGACAGCTTTGTGCTTTGCATAAGCGTATTTTACTGAATAGTGTATGTTTGGTCTGTCTCCCGTGCTTTGCAAAAGATGGTAATGCCCGTCAAAAAGCAGCTCCCCGATTCTTTTAAGGACTACAGGGCTTGCGGTTGCTGTAAAAGCCGTTATGACGGGGCATTTCAGCTGATTGATAATGTCTTTTAATGTCAGGTATGCTGGGCGGAATGAATCTCCCCATTCGCTTACACAATGGGCTTCGTCAATGGCAATATGGGCGATTTTCAACAGAGAGAGTTGTTTTACAAGATTTTTGTCCTGTAGAATTTCTGGATTTGCGATTACGACTTTTGCACCGTTTTGCAGTTTTTTGAAATTCTCGGCTCTTTCGGACTCTGTTTGTCCGCCTTTGAATATGACTCCTTGTATTTGGGCTTGTTCCATTCGACGCATTTGGTCTGACATCAGCGCAAGCAGGGGATATATGACTAGTGTAATGCCATTGAGTAAAAGTGACGGAACAAGAAAACACAGGGATTTGCCTGCTCCTGTCGGTAATAATACGATTTGCCTGCCTCTGCAAAAAATATCGTCGTCGGTGTTTTTTGAGAAGTCAGGGGCTTTTTCTACTGCCCTTACGCTGTCAAGTATATTCGCAATGACAAGCCGTTGCCAAGGAAACAGAAATTTGATTCCAAACGCGTTTTGAGCTGCGAGAGTTACTTCATCATAAGTTTGTATCTCATCACAATCTGCACTAATTTTATCCACTTCAGAAGGTGTTTTCATATATTATTTTTTTCATTGAAGTGAATAAAATTTCAATTTCTGCGTATAAATTTTTTGTTCTATATAATCTATTTGTCGAGAATCGTTATTTCTACGCGTCTGTTCTTGGCTTTTCCTGCTTCTGTATTATTTGGTGCGATCGGAACTTTTGCGCCAAATCCTTGTGTAAAAATGTGATATTGGTCGCGGACTCCTAGTTTTATAAGATACTGCGCAACAGCATCAGCCCGCTCTTCGCTAAGTTCTTGCCTTTCTTTCTCTGTTCCTGCAAGTGCCGTATGTCCTGATACCAGAAGGTCATTCGGGTATTCTGAGAGAATCTTCGCAATGCCCTGAATCTTGATTTTCTCGCTTTCTTGAAGAATCGCAGAATCAGCCTTGAACTGTATGTTCTCTAGGCTGATAGTAAGGCCTTTCTCGCTTTTTGTTACAGAAATATTCTGCAAGCCAAGGGATTCGACTTTTTCCTGCACAAGCTTAAGATTTTCTTCTGTTCCTGTACGCTTAAAATCTGTGACTTCTGCATGTGCCGTTCCTACAAAATCCAGCTGGTTGCCAAGGGCTGTCTCAATGAGAATCCTGAAATTTTCTGAGTAATGGTCTATCTGTCCCTTTTCGTTGTCCCACCAGAGAGTCTGGTTCGAGAATCCCATCGTGGAGACAGGGTAATCTGAAAGAACTTCTGCTGGAATTGGATTCTCAAAGTAAAGCTTATAATTTACACTTATGACTTGAAAAGTTTTTTCTGTGTTTGAGCCATCGCTGGACAAACCTTTTTCGTCTTTTTCGTATTTGTAAGTTGCGGCGAACGGAACTTTGAAAGGTTTCTCTATTGCAAAAGACCGCCTTAAATCATGGGCTTCGTGTCCGCTCGCTGTCCAACTGTCGCCAATTTTTACAGGTTTGTCAGGAAAATTAGGTACGTCGCGTACGACTGGCATAAAGTATTTGTCAGGAATCTCGTAAATTCCTGATTTGTCGCGCCAAAATTTGCTCTCGTATTCGTCTCCCCATACAAAGCGGGCGGCGTTGTTTGTTACGGAGCTTTCGCTTGTCATAAAGGTTGCTTCGTTAAAGCCTCTGCCTTTGCCATCGACGTTTGACACTTGCACGGCGATTCTGTTCAGAATCTCTGCCTTGTGATGAACCCTGCCGTTTACTTTTACAACCTCGTTTACGGTCGAAAGAATCCTGTATGCGTCATCTTTTGAATATTTGAACTGTAATAAAATCCCCTCGTCTTCTGCATAAAGATGCGCTCCGCAAAAAAACAGGCAAAGCAGGAATAGGCTGATTCTTTTCATATACATCTCTCCTATGTGTATCTTGCTCTATTAAAATATAAAATTCGATTTATTGACAGAGAAATAACAATTTTATATTCAAAAAAGTAACATAAAGTTTGTCAATGAATTGTTTTTTTTATATAATATTGCATATTTGTGATAAAAAAGATGAATCTTTTATCCATCTTTACCGATAAAATGTTATATGGGCAATAGTTACGAAAAACCCGATTTTTGGTCTCGAAAAGCTTTCTCTGAAGGTTATCCGGCTCGGAGCGTGTACAAACTCAAAGAAATCGATGAGAAATTCGGCATGATAAAGAAGAACTCTTCTGTGCTGGATTTAGGTGCGGCTCCAGGAAGCTGGACGACATTCCTTCTTAGAGCAATGGAAGGTAGTGGGAAAGTTGTTTCTTGTGATTTAAATCCTTTGGCCAAAAACGTTAAGGGAGATAACTTAGTTTTTATTCAGGGCGATTTGAATGATAAAGCTATAGTTGACAAAATTCGTAGCGAAGGTCCGTTTGAACTTGTTGTGTGCGATGCGGCTCCTTTAACGACAGGGAATCGTATCGTTGATACGGCACGTTCGCAAGGGCTTGTAAAGATGGCAATCTGGTATGCTCAGACAATGCTGAAGACTGGTGGTAATTTTGTCGTCAAGGTTTTTCAGAATGGTGATCAGCAGATGCTTTTACGGTCTATGAGAGAGCTTTTTACGACTGCGAAGGGTTTTAAACCTGTAGCTTGTCGGTCAGAATCTTTTGAAACTTATTTAATTGGTTTAGGTAAAAAGTGATGATGAAATTTTCTGAAAAAGTCAGTGATTTTGTTGATAGAATTTCGTTGAGAGTAGCTCTTCAATGTACTGTTGTAACATTCGGCGTTTGTGGCATGGTGCTTGCAGGTGCGTTTGTCTTTACTGGACATACCGTTCTTGAGAATGGTCAAGGTGGTTACGACTATCCTGGAAATCCTATTGCGCAGGAAATGCCTGTTGCCGAGGTTTTCTCAATTGATACTGATACGAATTTTGATTCTTATGTGGAGTCTGAGAACGAGCTTTCTTACTTTTCTTACCGAATAAAACAGGGCGATATGATTGGTCGCCTTGCAAACCAGTTTAATATTACAGAAGACACAATTATAAGTGTTAATAATATCCATTCTTCCAGAACAATTCAGATAGGTGACTATCTTAAAATCCCTTCAAAATCTGGCATCCTGTATACTGTAAAAACAGACAATGAGACAATTGATTCTATTGCGGAAAAATATGAAGTTGATGCAGCTGAGTGTGCCTCTGTAAATCATGTTGCTCATAATGTAGCTTTTGAAAAAGGAACTACGGTTTTTGTTCCTGATGCAGTTCTTGATGCGGTTACAAAACAGGAAATTAACGGTGACTTGCTAAAGAAACCAATTCATGGTTCTTGGTATAAGTCTTCAAGCTTTGGTTGGCGTTCAAATCCGTTTACAGGAAAGCGTACTTATCACAATGGTTTGGATATGGCTTGTGCTCAGGGAACTACGGTTTATTCCGCTTTTCCAGGAAAAGTCGTTGAAGTTGGTTTCAATTCAGTTTATGGCAACTATATCATTATTACGAATGGTACAGGATATAAGGCACTTTACGGTCACATGAAATCAAAGAGCCCATGCAGAAGAGGGCAGGTTGTAAATCAATCTACGGTTATCGGCTATGTCGGTAGTACTGGAATGAGTACTGGTCCTCACTTGCATTTTACATTGTATAAAAACGGTAAGCTTGTTAATCCTGCCGCTTACTGGAACTAAATAAGACTATGAAAAAAGGCTGCCAAGATTTGTGCAGCCTTTTTTTATGATAGTTAGAAAATCAGATTTCTTGAGCTTTTTATTGTTTTTATTTTCTTTATAAAAAAATCCATGTTTGTTCCTATGAACAGCGCACAGTATGAGCAAACCGCAATAGCAAAAACAAGGTAAAATGCAATCAAAAGCCGTTCATTTCTGAGTCCGTGCGTAAAAATCGCAAATACTAGCATGAACATAATCATAAGGATACCGCATATAACCCAGCGGCTCATCGTTACTGGCTTTATCTTTGGTAACCACGATGGATTAGTGTCCATTACGGCAGCCTTTATTTTTTCATCAGAAAGCGGCAGCTCGATTTTTAGAGGTGAGGCCGCAACCCTTTCTGCAATGCTTAGTAATCTTACCTGATTTCTGCATGAGCTGCATTTTAGCAGATGCAACGTTATCCTAAGCGGAATAGGTGCATTTTTATCAAGCATAAGGAATTCATCCATGTATTTTTCGCATTTTTCATTTTTAGTTTTCATAGAAACCTCTCAGTTTTTCTCGTAGAATCTTTTTTGCCCTGAATATGTGCGATTTAATGGTATTTACAGGAATATTGCATATTAATTCAATCTCGTTGTAGGAACGGTCATGAAAAAAATACAACTCCAGACATATTGCATATTTTTCAGGTAGTCCGGTCAGAGCCTCTCTTACAGCCTCTATTGTGATATTTCTGATTTGTTCTTCTTCTGGCGTACATTTTTTATCCTGAATTATCTCATCATTTACAAGCGGCATGAATTCTTTTGCACGTTTTTTTGAGCTTATAGCTATATTATAGGCTATTCTTGTAATCCATGTTGAAAACGAAGCTTCATAACGGAAGTTTGAAAGGTTTACATAGGCTTTTACAAAAACTTCTTGAACAAAATCTTCAATATCATCCTGATTTGTAAAAAAACTGGCACCTACAGCTTTTATCCGTTTTTTATGGGATGCAATCAATTTTTCAAAGGATTTTTCGTCTCCATTGACCGCCGCTTTTACGAGTGCTGCATCTTTGTGAAGGGAAATGATTCTCTCAATTCCCTTTAGTGCATCACTTGTCATGTTTTTGTTTAAAATCAGGATTCAGCTTGTAAAATACAAGGAGGCAAATTCCTGTTGAAAGTGGTATCAGGCCGCCTAGCAAGGCAGGTGAAAATCTTTCCATGGCGAAGAAAAATAAAGAGAGAATTGTTCCTATTCCTGTCAGCATGATTCCGATTAAGAGCGAATAGGCTTTGAGATTGAATGTCTCTTTGTGATAGGTTCCCATTTTTATCTGAAGCTTAACTTCGTGGTGATGCCATAAAAGCGAGAAAAAAGCGACCATGCCGCCTATACAAATGCCAACGATTGGTATTATTGCAATTATAACTTGTGCTGCTGTACTAGAAAATTCAGAATTCATTGTTACCTCCGTAAAAACTAAGTGCTGCCGAAGTTAGTTTTACCAGTTTTCGTAAAATCTTTTATTTTTTTACTTTTATCCATTAGACTGCTTAAAATATAAAAAGTTTCAGTTTTTTAGGAACTGGTAGTCATTAAAATATACAGCGTCTATTTTGCCAAGTACGAGTATTTCATTTATTTCGTCAACAAGCTCTTGTTTTATAGTTTCTTCTGTTTTTCCTTCTAGCTCTTCCTCTGTCTTTGTCGAAAAGTAAGTGTAGACGATTTTTTTCATCTTCTGCAGATTTCGGTCAAGCTCCTCAAAGAAGACCCTGTCATCTTTTTGCTTGTACTGAAGCCAAGGTGTTACGACAAGAAGGGCTTTTTTATGTTTTCTGTCTTCCCGTGTAAAAATGCGAAGCTTTCCAATCTGGAAAAAAGCCGAGTCTTTGCCGTAAGCAACGGAGCTTGTCCAGTCTTCGGGCTTTTCAATCGGCTCCAAGCCTGTGCCAGGGACCGCTTGCTTGGAAATGAGGGAGACGGCTGTTCCTGCTATTACGCCAATAATCAGAAGTACGATTATAAAAACTAAAAACTTGTTCATCTTGCCTTTTCTACCAATCTGCCATGAATTTCTTCTTGAACCCAGTTTGTTTTTCTTCTGGTTCGTCAGTTACAAACTCTTTGCTGTCGTACTCAGGTGCAGTTGTCTCTTTTTCCGCATAGGGAAGAAGAAGGTTTGAAAGCCTGTGATTCTGTCTTAGTCCGCCAGTCTTGATTGTTACGTGTATTCCGTCGTCAAGCCATGATTCTTCTAGAATAAGCCCCGTTTTTCTTGCTTCTGCAAGAAGTTGCGCCTGCTCCGTCGGAATTATGTATTTGCGTTCCTTTCCCATGAGTGCCGAGCAGATTTGCTCTGAAAGCTCGTCAAATCCTAGCTTGGTCTTCGCGCTTATTTTTACATTGTCAGGGAAAAGCTCATCCAGCTTTGCGATTAGCGGAGTGTTGCCTTCGATTTTGTCCATTTTGTTCAGTACGATGATTTTTGGTGTTTTGTCAGCCTTTATTTCTTCAAGAACCTTTACGACGGTTTTGTACTGTTGCTCAACGTTCTCATCGCTTGCATCCAGGACTAGCAGAATCAGGTTAGCTCTCTGAGCCTCTTCCAGCGTTGACTTGAATGCGTTTACAAGGCTGTGCGGCAGGTTTGAGATAAAACCTACTGTGTCCGTAAGCAGGATGTTTGTTCCAGAGGCTCCGGTTCCTGATGATTGATTTGTCGATTTTATCTGGAGTTTTCTTGTTGTTGGGTCAAGTGTCGCAAACAGCTTGTCCTCGATAAAAACATCAGCTCCTGTAAGCGCGTTCAAAAGAGACGACT
>CADCRJ010000058.1 GCA_902803735.1 uncultured Spirochaetaceae bacterium | reverse complement strand
TGTTCCACGCGACGCGGGAACAGCCCAGAGCTAAAGGCTTTTTTTAGAAGGAGCTAATGCCTGAAAGCTATCAATTCGCACTACAGCAGGTGCTTATACAAAACAAACGAACTAAAAACAAAAAAGTTACTAAAAAAATAAAAAAAATTGCCGAAAATTCTATTTTTTTATCTTTTGCTCCATAAAACACAATAAGCCTGTGTTCGAGCCGCAAAACGATTATTTTTAAGCAAGTCGCGAACCTGCTCTTTACTGAACCAATTCGCTTCTATTTCCTCAACGTCAGAATTGCTCGGTTTGAATTCGCCACTAGCGGTTCCGACAACAACTATATTCTTCTCATTTGAAAAACCGACCGCAGAATAGCTTTCTTTCCACTCTTCTTCAATAGAATCAAGGTGAAGCCCTGTCTCCTCGCGAAGTTCCCTTTCTGCCGCAACAGTAGCAGACTCCCCAGAATCAATCAGCCCCGCAGGAAAGTTATACACCCACTCCCCCGTCGCAAGACGGAACTCTTTGCTAAGAAGGATATGTTCATTCTGCTTGTCGTGCATAATCATAACGACTGCGTCAACTTTTGGCTCATGCAGAGAATCCAAATCCTTTAAGTCAGGATTACGACTAATCATCTCGTAATTTTTAAGATTGCCACTCTCTGTCTCGTACAAGATGTCGTATCGTGTTATGAATTTTCCTTGATGGATTTTTGTGATTGACTTGAATTTCATTGTAAAAACTCCTTGTTTATAATCCTATTGAAGCAAGCATAAAAGCACAAGCTTTATCCAACAGGGCTTTCTGATTGATAAATAAAAATTATGTGTTATATTTATAATAGCAAAGATACCTCAAAAAAATTGCAGGAGAAGATAAATGTTAAAAGGAATAATAAAATCATTTTTTTGTGCATTTCTTTTTGGCGCACTTTTTAGTGCACTTTCTCTGCCGTTGGCTGCTAAGCCAGCTTACACATTGGACAAAAATGGTTTGTATGACATGAACGGTCTTATCGTTGATACGGCAGACCTGCTCACAGAAAGCGAATGGGAAGAACTGGACGCTTTCGTAGAGGAGCTTGAAAGCAATACTGGCATTGAAATCGGGGTTATCACGCTTAACTCGCTCGGAGATGACACAGAGTTTGAGCTTGCAATGAAATATTTTGACAAATGGCAGCTCGGAAAAGCAGGCGTAGACAATGGTGCGTTGCTTTTGGTCTCTTTGGGCGACAGAGCCTTGCAGATAGTTACTGGAGACGGAACAGAAGCCGTCCTGACAGACTCAAAATGTGCCCGCATACGCGATGAGATTCTTTTTCCCGCATTCCGTGCCGAAAACTACGGCGAGGGAATCACAAAAGCAGTCCGTACAATGGCTGGCATAATGTCATCCGACGAGTCGCTGTACAGCTACTCGATTCCTGCAAGCGAGACGAGGAGAGCTGGTGCCACTTATGCACCGCAATTCATACAGAAAATAGCAGACATAGTTGATAAATTGTTTGAGAATTTCATTTTGCCAGGCTTTTTATTGGTACTTATCCTTCTTATAGCATCATTAATAAAAGAAAAAAATGGCAAAAAAGAAATTGAATCATACAAAAAAATAGTAAAGACAGAAGCAAAAAAAGCCATTCAGTCTGGGGTGGACGAATACAAACTTGCAAAAAGGGAACCGCGAAAAAGCGATTTGAAGTCTATTAATATCATGCTCGCAATAGGCATTGGACTGACATTCATAAGACGCTTTATCTACGAGCTGGAGCCTTTTGACCCTTATGAAAGTTATTACGACAATTTGTTTTTCTTCTGGATTCCGTATGCGCTGATTTCAATTCTGATTCCAGTTTTGGAGTATCTCTCCAAAAAAACAAAATATGAGAAAGAAAAGCTTCTAAAAGATGCAATCATAGGCTACGAAGAGAACTAAGGAGAGAGAAAATATGGCTGATATGAACAATATAAAAAAATACAAGTGCCTGAACTGTACAGCTCCTATTGAATTTTCAGCAAAGACAGGAAAATTGAAGTGTGATTTCTGCGGCTCAAGCTTTGAGCTTTCAGATTATGCGGGCAACATTGAAAAAGAAGCCGCAGGGGACGCTAAAAGTGCGTTCGAGGCTCAGAAAGATTGGGCTACAGACGAAAATATGCAGGTTTTCAAATGCCCGTCCTGTGCAGCCGTTATCATGTGCGACACGCAGACAGCCGCGACAACCTGCCCATATTGTGACAATCCGCTTGTCGCAGAAAAGAAGTTCTCTGGCGCACTAAAGCCTGAGTACATAATTCCGTTCAGGGTACAGAAAAAAGCTCTGCCAAGCACCCTGAGCAATTTTTACGACGGCCGCCCACTCTTGCCAGACTTGTTCACGGACAAGAACCATATCGAGGAGACCAAGGGCGTTTATGTTCCTTTTTATTTTTTTGACGGAACAGCAAAAGGAACGGCAATATTCAACGCACAGACATCAAGCACAAAAAGAAGCGGGAACACGGAGACGACCACGACTAAATACTATGAATGCATCCGCTCTGGTAGCGTGAACTTCAGCAAAGTGCCCGTCGATGCTTCCGTGCAAATGGATGACGCAATGATGGATTCCATTGAGCCGTTCCATTTTAACGAGCTGAAGGACTTCTCCACAGGATATTTGCCAGGCTACTTTGCGGATGTGTGCGACGTAAGCGTTGACGAATGCAAGGAAAGAGCCAACACCAGATGCACGGCAACATTTGCCGACACAATGAGGGCTTCGGTTACAGGCTTTTCTTGCGTAACAAAGAAAAGCATCAATTCAAAAGTAACTTATGACAAAATACACTACGGACTTCTGCCTGTTTATATTTTAAACACAAAATTCAAGGACAAGAACTTTCAGTTCGCAATAAACGGGCAGACAGGCAAAATCGTAGGAGAACTTCCAATTGACAAGGGCAAGTCAAGGAAACACTTTATCTTTGACCTAGTAAGATATTTCGTTTTGGGAATTATCCTCGCTTACAGCCTTATGATGGCAACGGAATGGAACGGCATTATCTCGCTGGCTGTTTTGTTCTCAATAATATTTAGCCTGATACACCGAAGAATTGAGCACTCTCAGATGAAGACTGTCGCCATGGCAGGTTCAGCTTCTCATTATGCGACAAATACAGTCTTCAGCAATAAAGAAGATAAATATTTGCGTTCAAGCACATCGACCAGAACGATAAGCACAAGCTCTGGTTCTGGCTCTGGCTCCAGCTACAGGGGCAGAAGCTCTGGCGGAGGCGGACGTTCTAGTGGCGGTGGTGCTGGCGGCAGATGGTAAAAAACAACAAAGAAAACGGAGTTTTTATGAAAAAAATTATGAAAAGACTTTTTGCAGCATTGCTAACAAGCCTTGCCCTTTTACAATTTACAGGCTGCT